>NZ_JCBCUW010000021.1:0-98701 GCF_059862525.1 Pseudomonas sp. MF08875 | reverse complement strand
TGACCGTCGAAGCCGTCAATCGGACAGTAGCGAGGATCAATCTACGCCCGCGCAAGCGCTTGGGCTGGAAGACGCCGTACGAAGTGCATACAGGGGTGAGCGTTGCACTTATGTGTTGAATTCAGGAGGGCTTTCTCTTGGGGAGAAGGCCCTTTATCCTTTCTGTCACACGCTGAAACGATTCACTTTCGCCCGACAGGCCCGTCACGGCGCGTTTTTTGCCAATGGCCGCGGCTTGCATCCGCCCCCCGCACTTCACCAAGACCTCATTTCTATGCCTGCTTTACACCCTTTGCGTTGCGCCTTTCCCACCCATTCCCTGCGCCTGCTCGGCGGCCTCGGCGCCATGGGGTTCGCCCTCTGCGCCCACGCCACGCCCGCGCTGGAGCGCGATTCGAGCTGGATGCTGGGTGATTGGGGCGGCACCCGGACAGCGCTGTCTGAGCAGGGTTACGACTTCAAGATCGACTACACCGGCGAGACGGGCAGCAACCTGCACGGCGGCTACGACCACCACCGCACCACCCGCTACAGCGGCCAGTTCGGCTTTGGCAGCCACCTGGACCTGGACAAGATTCTGGGTTGGGACCATGCCGAGTTCCAACTGACCCTCACCGAGCGCCACGGCGACAACATCAGCAACGACCGCATCAACGACCCACGGGTCGGCGGTTTCACCTCGGCCCAGGAAGTCTGGGGCCGTGGCCAGACCTGGCGGCTGACACAGATGTGGTACCAGCAGAAATTCTTCGACCAGACACTCGACATCAAGGCCGGCCGCTTTGGCCAAGGCGAAGACTTCAACAGCTTCCCCTGCGACTTCCAGAACCTGGCGTTCTGCGGCTCGCAAGTGGGCAACTGGGCCGGTGATATTTGGTACAACTGGCCGGTCAGCCAGTGGGCGCTGCGGGTCAAATACCACCTCACTCCCCAGCTCTACGCCCAGGTCGGCGCCTATGAGCAAAACCCTTCCAACCTGGACCGCGGCAACGGCTTCAAGCTCAGCGGCAGCGGCACCCAGGGCGCGGTGCTGCCGGTGGAGTTGGTGTGGACGCCGGCGCTCAACAGCCTGCCGGGCGAGTACCGCGCCGGTTACTACTACAGCAACGCCAATGCCCGCGATGTGTACCAAGACAGCCACGGCCAACCCGCGGCCCTGAGCGGTGAAAGCTACCGCAGCGCCTCCAGCAAGCACGGCTTCTGGCTCGGCGCGCAGCAGCAACTGACCAGCCGCGCCAGCGACCGGTCCCGGGGCTTGAATGTGTTCGCCAACGCGACGCTGCACGACAAGAAAACCAACGCCATCGATAACTACGTGCAGGCTGGCGTGGTTTACAAAGGCCTGTTCGACGCCCGCACCAAAGACGACATCGGCTTCGCCCTGGCCCGGGTGCACGTCAACCCGGCGTACCGCAAGAACGCCCAAGCGCAGAACCGCGCCCGCGTAGTGGCCGACTACGACGACGCCCGCTACCTGCCGCCCCAGGACACCGAGTACAGCGCCGAACTCTATTACGGCATCCACCTGGCCAACTGGCTGACCGTGCGCCCCAACCTGCAATACATCCGCCACCCCGGCGGGGTCAGCCGCGTCGATGACGCGTTGATCGGCGGGGTCAAAATTCAGTCGTCGTTCTGACCCACGCCAGAGAAACCTGTGGGAGCGGGCTTGCCCGCGATAGCGCTAGATCGGCCGCATGCAAAGCCGCCATCGCGAGCAGGGCTCGCTCCCACTGGAGCGCACCCTGCCACCGAGGAAGGCCCAGGGCTCAAAGCCCCTACTTACTTATCTGAACCAAGCCCGCGCCTGATCGTCATCTACAGTGAACCAGCGCGGGACCACTCTCAACGTCACGGAGAACCACACTATGGGCACTGATGGTGCTTTGAGTCGCAGCCGCCTGCTGCCGAGCCTGCTCGGTATCGTGCTTGCGCTAATGGGCCTGGCCTTGCTGGCCGGGGGGATCAAGCTGAGCCTGCTCGGCGGCTCCCTGTATTACGTCTTGGCCGGTATCGGCCTGATTGCCACTGGCGCCCTGCTGCTGGCGGCCCGCCGCGCAGCGCTGGGCCTGTACGCGTTAGTGCTGTTCGCCAGCACCGTGTGGGCCCTGTGGGAAGTGGGCCTGGACTGGTGGCAACTGGTGCCACGCCTGGCGATGTTCTTCGCCATCGGTATCGTCCTGCTGCTGCCCTGGCTGCGCCGGCCGCTGCTGCGTGGCCAACCGTCAGGCATGGGCACTGGCGCCCTCGGCGCGGCGGTTGTCATCGCTGGCGCCGCGGCGCTGGCCAGCCAGTTCACGAACCCCGGTGAAATCAAGGGCGAACTGGACCGCGACAGCGTGCCCGGCATGGCCAACACCGCCCCGGCCCAGGCTGATGGCGACTGGAACTCCTATGGGCGCAGCGCCCACGGTGACCGTTATTCGCCCCTGGCCCAGATCACCGCGCAGAACGTGAGCAAACTGGTGCCGGCCTGGACCTATCGCACCGGCGACTTGCCCGGGCCGAACGACCCGGGCGAAACCACCGCGGAAAACACCCCGCTCAAGGTCAACGGCATGCTCTACGTGTGCACGCCCCACAGCCAGGTGATCGCCCTGGACCCGGACACCGGCAAGGAAATCTGGCGCTTCGACCCCAAGCTCTCGACGCAGAACGCGGCGAACTTCAAGGGCTGGGCCCACATGACCTGCCGTGGCGTGGCGTACCACGATGACGCCGCCTACGCCGCCAGTAGCACCGAGCAAAGCCCAGCGGCCACGGCCAACGCCTGCCCGCGCCGGATCTTCCTGCCCACCGCCGACACCCGCCTGATCGCCCTCAACGCCGACACCGGCAAGATGTGCGAAGACTTCGGCGACAAGGGCCAAGTCGACCTGCGCGCCAACATCGGCGGCTTCACGGCCGGTGGCTACTACTCCACCTCGCCACCGGCGGTGACGAAAAACCTGGTGGTGATCGGCGGCCATGTCACCGACAACGTCTCCACCGACGAGCCCAGCGGCGTGATCCGCGCTTTCGACGTGCACACCGGCAAACGGGTGTGGAACTGGGACAGCGGCAACCCCGACGACACCACGCCGCTGGCCGAGGGCAAAACCTACACCCGCAACTCGCCCAACATGTGGTCGATGTTCGCGGTCGATGAAAAGCTCGGCATGCTCTACCTGCCCATGGGCAACCAGACCCCCGACCAGTACGGCGGCGACCGCACCCCCGAGTCGGAAAAATACGCCGCCGGCCTGACCGCCCTGGACATCGATACCGGCAAGGTGCGCTGGTACATGCAGTTCACTCACCATGACCTGTGGGACATGGACGTGGGCGGCCAACCCACCCTGATGGACCTGAAAACCGCCGACGGCGTCAAACCCGCCGTGCTGGCCTCGACCAAGCAGGGCAGCATCTACGTGCTGGACCGACGCACCGGCGAAGCCATCGTGCCGATCCACGAAGTGCCGGTGCCGCAAGGCGCGGTGGCAGGCGACCACACTTCGCCGACCCAGCCCAAGTCCGAGTTGAACTTCATGCCACCGCCCCTCAAGGAGCGTGACATGTGGGGCGTGACGCCGTTCGACCAGCTGCTGTGCCGCATCGACTTCAAGTCCCTGCGCTACGACGGCCCGTTCACCCCGCCCTCACTGCAAGGCTCGATCGTCTACCCGGGTAACTTCGGTGTGTTCGACTGGGGCGGTATTTCAGTCGACCCGGTACGCCAGATCGCCTTCGTCAACCCCAGCTACATGGCGTTCCGCTCCAAGCTGATTCCGGCCTCGGAGATCGCCGCCCAAGGCCCACGCGTCAGCGAGACCGAAGGCGTGCAACCGAACAAAGGCGCGCCCTATGGCGTGGTGCTCGAAGCGCTGCTGTCGCCCATGGGCCTGCCGTGCCAGGCGCCAGCCTGGGGTTACGTGGCGGCGGTTGATTTGACCACCCACACAACCATCTGGATGCACAAAAACGGCACCGTGCGCGACAGCGCGCCGGTGCCCATCCCCCTGACCATGGGCGTCCCGAGCCTGGGCGGCACCTTCACCACCGCCGGTGGCGTGGCCTTCCTCAGCGGAACCCTGGACCAATACCTGCGCGCCTATGACGTGAAAAACGGCAAGCAACTGTGGCAAGGCCGCCTGCCCGCAGGCGCCCAGACCACGCCCATGACCTACACCGGCAAGGACGGCAAGCAATATGTGCTGGTCGTCGCCGGCGGCCACGGCTCCCTGGGCACTAAGCAGGGCGACTATGTAATTGCGTACAAATTGGCGGACTAAGCGTCAAAACCCGGCAGTGAAAAAACGGCGGCCCTCAGGCCGCCGTTTTTTTTGCCCGTGCCTCAGGCCTGCACCCGCGATTGCGCCACCCAGGCCTCGAACGCCAGCGCATCCAGCGGCCGGACGCCAACAACGGCTGCTACTACGGTTTGGGCCGCTGCGGGGGTTGGCTGCGCGGTTTCCTATTTGGACGAGTCATTGAGGTTGAACCGTTCGACCGCGGTGGCGAGGTCGAGCAGCAAGCGCTTGTCGTCGCCGTCCACATCCTGGTCGCCGTCGAGGTCGCTGTTGTTGTAGACCCGGTCAAAGGCCCCGCCCGGCGTGGATTTGGTCACCCGCACGGCATAGGCGTCGGTGATCCGGTCGACCGCATCGTCGTTTTCAAAGCCCCGTTCCCGAGTCACGAACTCGATGATGATTTCAGAGACGCCATCCGCGTTGGAGTCGGTCTCGGTGATGAGAAGGCATTTGCTGGTGTCCATGTTTACTTGCTCCTGCGTAGGGGAATCAACAGTGTCCCGACCCTTGCCAACGACTGCTGCCTACCGGGGTGGAGCCCCGCCAATACACATGGACCCGGCCAAGAACCATCACGCCGCTACGGCCAGCAAAACGGCGGCTACCTATAAAAATAGTCGCCTTTTCAGCAACTGCCGCGCCGCGAGGGCGCCCGTGCGCGCCAACTGATTGCCCCGCCATTGAAACCCCTGGCCATGTGCCCCATCTAAGACCCATACCCCATTGCGCAGGTGCCTCATGACCGACCAGCAAGAACACCCCGAAGACACCGACCATTACGCCGATTCCGAGCACATCGAACACGATACCCAGGGCCGTGGCCTGGCCCTGCCGGGGCAGAACCTGCCGGACAAGGTCTACATCATCCCGATCCACAACCGCCCGTTCTTCCCCGCGCAAGTGCTGCCGGTGATCGTCAACGAAGAACCCTGGGCCGAGACGCTGGACCTGGTGGCCGAGTCCGAACACCACTGCCTGGCGCTGTTCTACATGGACACCCCGCCCGAAGACCCACGCCATTTCGACACCTCGCGCCTGCCGCTGTACGGCACGCTGGTCAAGGTGCACCACGCCAGCCGCGAAGACGGCAAGCTGCAATTCGTCGCCCAGGGCCTGACCCGCGTGCGCATCCGCACCTGGCTCAAGCACCACCGCCCGCCGTACCTGGTGGAAGTGGAATACCCGCACCAGCCCAGCGAGCCGACCGACGAGGTCAAGGCCTACGGCATGGCGCTGATTAACGCGATCAAAGAGCTGCTGCCCCTCAACCCGCTATACAGCGAAGAGTTGAAGAACTACCTCAACCGCTTCAGCCCCAACGACCCTTCGCCCCTGACCGACTTCGCCGCCGCCCTCACCTCGGCCACCGGCAACGAGTTGCAGCAGGTACTCGACTGCGTGCCCATGCTCAAGCGCATGGAAAAAGTCCTGCCGATGCTGCGCAAGGAAGTGGAAGTCGCGCGCCTGCAAAAGGAAATCTCCGCCGAGGTGAACCGCAAGATCGGCGAACACCAGCGTGAGTTCTTCCTCAAGGAACAGCTCAAGGTGATCCAGCAGGAACTGGGCCTGACCAAAGACGACCGCAGCGCCGACCTCGAGCAGTTCGAGCAGCGGCTTACCGGCAAAACCCTGCCGGCCCAGGCGCAAAAGCGCATCAGCGAAGAAATGAACAAGCTGTCGATCCTGGAAACCGGCTCGCCGGAATACGCCGTGACCCGCAATTACCTGGATTGGGCCACCGCCCTGCCGTGGGGCGTGTACGGCGCCGACAAACTGGACCTCAAGCACGCGCGCAAAGTGCTCGACCGCCACCACGCCGGGCTGGACGACATCAAGGAACGCATTCTCGAATTCCTCGCCGTCGGCGCCTACAAGGGTGAGGTCAGCGGCTCCATCGTGCTGCTGGTGGGGCCGCCCGGCGTGGGCAAGACCAGCGTAGGCAAATCCATCGCCGAATCCCTGGGGCGGCCGTTCTACCGCTTCAGCGTCGGCGGCATGCGCGACGAGGCCGAGATCAAGGGCCACCGGCGCACCTACATCGGCGCCCAACCCGGCAAACTGGTGCAGGCCCTCAAGGAAGTGGAGGTGATGAACCCGGTCATCATGCTCGACGAGATCGACAAGATGGGCCAGAGCTACCAGGGCGACCCGGCCTCGGCGCTTTTGGAAACCCTGGACCCGGAACAGAACGTGGAATTTCTCGACCACTACCTGGACCTGCGCCTGGACCTGTCCAAAGTGCTGTTCGTGTGCACCGCCAACACCCTGGACTCGATCCCCGGCCCGCTGCTGGACCGCATGGAAGTGATTCGCCTGTCGGGCTACATCACCGAAGAAAAAATCGCCATCGCCAAACGCCACCTGTGGCCCAAGCAACTGGAAAAGGCCGGCGTGGCCAAGACCAGCCTGAGCATCAGCGACAGCGCCCTGCGTAGCGTGATCGACGGCTACGCCCGCGAAGCCGGCGTGCGCCAACTGGAAAAACAACTGGGCAAACTGGTGCGCAAGGCTGTGGTGAAACTGATCGACACGCCCACCGCCGTCATCAAACTGGGGCCCAAAGACCTGCAAGCCTCCCTCGGCACCCCGGTGTTTCGCAACGAGCAGGTGCTCAGCGGCATCGGCGTCATCACCGGCCTGGCCTGGACCAGCATGGGCGGCGCCACCCTGCCGATCGAAGCCACGCGCATCCACACCCTCAACCGCGGCTTCAAGCTCACCGGGCAACTGGGCGATGTGATGAAGGAGTCGGCCGAGATCGCCTACAGCTACGTCAGCTCCCACCTCAAGCAGTTCGGCGGCGACAGCCAGTTCTTCGACGAAGCCTTCGTGCACCTGCACGTGCCCGAAGGTGCCACGCCCAAGGACGGCCCCAGCGCCGGGGTGACCATGGCCAGTGCCCTGCTTTCGCTGGCACGCGACCAGGTGCCGAAAAAAGGCGTGGCCATGACCGGCGAGCTGACCCTCACTGGCCATGTGCTGCCCATTGGCGGCGTCCGGGAGAAAGTCATCGCCGCACGCCGGCAGAAAATCTTCGAACTGATCCTGCCCGAGCCCAACCGCGGTAACTTCGAGGAACTACCCGACTACCTCAAGGAAGGCATGACCGTGCACTTCGCCAAGCACTTTGCGGATGTGGCGAAGGTGCTGTTCTAACGCTGCGCGCTTGCTCCCGGCCAAATGCGCAAGCGGGCCGGGCGGCGCTGCGTGGTTGTGTGGGAGCCTGGCTTGCCAGCGATGGCGCCCTCACGACCGCCATCGCGAGCACAGGGGGAATGAGGCAGCATGCCCGCACACCCCGTCACACCTTGTCTCATCTTCGGTTATGCTCGCCGTTCGTCGTGTATGACCGGAGCTTCCCGACCCATGTCCCCTACCCGCCTATTGCTGCCGTTGAGCCTCGCCCTGTTGGCCGCGTGCGCCACCTCGCCGAAACAGAACGTCACTGTGGAAAAATCCAGCGACTGCCCGCTGACCCTCAATCAGGGGCAAAACCTGATCCTCACCCTGCCCAGCAACCCCACCACCGGCTATCGCTGGGCCATCCAGGACTCGGCCGGCGGCGTGTTGCGCGCCTTGAGCCCGGAGGTTTACAGCAACCCCGAAGACGCCGGCCTGGTGGGCAGCGCCGGGCAATCCACGTGGCGCTTCCAGGCCTTCGCCCCAGGCACCGGCCGCTTGTTGTTGACCTACTCCCAACCCTGGGCGCCGGAAGTCCCGCCGGTGAAAGCGTTCGACTGCGCGATCAAGGTCAATTGAGCATGGGCTGGCTGATTCTCGCGTTGATGGGCGCCGTGACTTTCATCTATGGCGTCAGCGTCCAGGCCACCTTGTTGTGCCTGGTGGTCAAGCCGTTGCCGGTGCTGGCGCTGCTGGGCTGGTTGCACGACGCCCCGCCCAGCGACTACCGACGCTGGATCAGCCTGGGCCTGATTTTTTCGCTGGTCGGGGATCTGCTGCTCGCCTGGCCCGGCGATTTGTTCGTGTTTGGCCTGGGAGCGTTTCTGGTCGCGCACCTGGCGTACCTCAAGGCCTACCTGAGCGATTGCCGCCGGCCCGCGCTGCCTGCGTTGCTCGTGGCAGCGGTGGCTGGCGCCGTGCTGCTGGGAATCCTCATCGCCCATGACCTGGGCCCATTGCTGGTGCCGGTGATCGTCTACGGCCTGGCCATCAGCGCCATGCTCTGGCGCGCCCTCGCCCGCCTGGGCAGCGACGTGCCGCAACGCTCGGCGGTGCTGGCGGCGGTGGGCGCGGTGGTCTTCGTGTTCTCCGACAGCGTGATCGGCATCAGCCGCTTCGTCGTCGCCTTCGACGCCGCGCCCTACCTGATAATCCTCAGCTATTGGCTGGGGCAATGGGGCATTGCGGCGTCGACGTTCAGCCAGGGTAAGGCGGCAAAACCCTAAGCCTCCCTGGGGAGGTTGCTGTGGTGGGAGCGAGCCTGCTCGCGATGGCCCTGGCCGTACCGGCGGTATCGCGGGCCGGCCCGCACCCATAACCGCCTGATGCCACAGGGGCCGCGTCCACACAGGCCGGAAGCGGTTTATCAGACAACCCGCGCATCGCCCCGCCAACTTGGCTAAAATGCCGGCCTTTTCCACCCCAGCCGCTGGAACCGCCGTGAGCAAAGAACCCGATCGCCTTTTCGCCCAGCCCCTGCCCCAGGTGCCGGACTTCGCCTTCAACGAGGACGTGGTGCGGGTGTTCCCCGACATGATTAAGCGCTCGGTGCCCGGTTACCCGACCATCGTCGAGAACCTGGGCGTGCTCGCCGCGCAATTCGCCCAACCGGGCAGCGTGCTCTATGACCTGGGCTCGTCCCTGGGCGCGGTGACCCAGGCGCTGCGCCGCCATGTGCGCAGCGAGGGTTGCCGGGTGATTGCGGTGGATAACTCGCCTGCCATGGTCGAGCGCTGCCGCGAGTACCTCAATGGCCAGGACTCGATGTTCCAGGAACTGTTGCCGGTGGAGGTGATCGAGGGCGATATCCTCGCACTGCAATTTCAGCCGGCCTCGGTGGTGGCGCTCAATTTCACCCTGCAATTCATCGCCCCCGAGCAACGCCTGGCACTGCTGGGGCGTATCCGCCAATCGCTGTTGCCGGGCGGGGCGCTGATTCTCTCGGAAAAACTGCGCTTCAACGACGCCCAGGAACAGGCGCTGCTCACCGACCTGCACGTGGCCTTCAAGCGCGCCAACGGCTACAGCGACCTGGAAATCGCCCAGAAACGTAGCGCCATCGAAAACGTCATGAAGCCCGACAGCCTCGAAGAACACCGCGAGCGCCTGTTGGCGGCGGGGTTCTCGAACGTCGTGCCGTGGTTCCAGTGTCTTAACTTTGCCTCGTTGATTGCCCTGCCATGATCGATCTGTCTCCCCTTGCCCGCCGCCTGGCCGGCACCCCACTGGCCGACTGGGCCAACACCCTGCAAGCGCAACTCGATAGCAAGATGGAAAAAGGCCACGGCGACCTGGAGCGCTGGCAAAGCGCCCTGGACGCCTTGCCCAAGGTCCAGCCCAGCGAAATCGACCTGCTCCATGGCCTGACCCTGGATGTCGCGTGCGACGACGCCACCCGCGTGCAGATGCGCACCGCGCTGATGGGCCTGAGCCCGTGGCGCAAGGGGCCGTTCAACCTGTTCGGCGTGCACGTGGACACCGAATGGCGCTCGGACTGGAAGTGGTCGCGGGTGGCCCCGCACCTGGACCTCGTGGGCAAACGCATCCTCGATGTCGGCTGCGGTAACGGCTACTACATGTGGCGCATGCTCGGCGCCGGGGCCGACAGCGTGATCGGCGTCGATCCCAACTGGCTGTTCTTCTGCCAGTTCCAAGCCGTGCAGCGCTACTTGGGCGCACCCAACGCCTGGCACCTGCCGTTTCCCTTTGAAGACCTGCCGGCCAACCTGGAAGGCTTCGACACGGTGTTTTCCATGGGGGTGTTCTACCACCGGCGCTCGCCCATCGAGCACTTGCTGGCGCTCAAGGACTGTTTGGTCAAGGGTGGCGAACTGGTGCTCGAAACCCTCGTGGTCGAAGGCGACGAGCAGCAAGTGCTGGTGCCCGAAGACCGCTACGCGCAGATGCGTAACGTGTGGTTCCTGCCTTCGGTGCCCGCCCTGGAACGCTGGCTGCGCCGCGCCGGGTTCAGCGACGTGCGCTGCGTGGACGTGAGCTTGACCACCGTCGAAGAACAGCGCAGCACCGAGTGGATGAAGTACCAGTCCCTGAGCGACTTCCTCGACCCCGACGACCACAGCAAAACCATCGAAGGCCTGCCCGCGCCGAGGCGCGCCGTGATCGTCGCCCGCAAATAAACCGCACTCACCTGGCGGGTTAGGGCCTTTGTGGGATTGAGCCGTTGTTAAGAGCAGACTTTCGTGGGAGCGAGCCTGCTCGCTAACCCTCCACCTGCCTGCCCCTCGCCCCCAGCCCCACCGCCATCGCTGGCAAGCGGCCGGGGTGTTTCAGCGCCCTAGAGCTCTGGCTTCGCCCGGCGGGCCTTGAAGAACTGGCTCAGTACCGCACCGCATTCCTCGGCCAGCACGCCCCCCTCGAACAGGACGCGGTGGTTGAGGAAATCCTGGCTGAAGAACTGCCCCTGGCTCTGCACGATGCCAGCCTTGGGTTCCAGGGCGCCGTAGACCACCCGGGCGATGCGCGCGTGCACGATCAGGCCGGCGCACATGCTGCACGGTTCCAAGGTGACGTACAGGGTGCTGCCGGGCAGACGATAGTTGCTGGCCGCTTGGGCGGCGTTGCGGATGGCGACCATCTCGGCGTGGGCGCTGGGGTCGCTGCCGCTGATGGGGCAATTGAAGCCGCGGCCGATGATTTCACCACCCTGCACCAACACCGCGCCCACTGGCACTTCGCCCAGGGCCGCGCCTTGGGCCGCCAGGGCCAGGGCCTCGCGCATGAAGTCGCGGTCGCGGCTGCGGTCGATGATCGGGGCCGGGCGAAACTGGCGCATTACTTCACCTCGATGGCGGCCATCAGGCCGGTTTCCATGTGGTCGATCACATGGCAATGGAACATCCACACCCCCGGGTTATCCGCCACCAGCGCCACGCGGGCGCGTTCGTTCTTGCCCAGCAGGTAGGTGTCGGTGAAGTACGGGGTGATCTTCTTGCGGTTGGAGGCGATGACTTTGAAACTCATGCCGTGCAAGTGGATCGGGTGCTGGTACTGGGTCATGTTCTTCAATTCAAAAATATAGCTCTGGCCCTTCTTGAGCGTGGCGATGGGGCGGTCGGCGCAGGTTTTGTCGGTAATGTCCCAGGCCTTGCCGTTGATCTGCCACAGGCTTGGCGGGCGGCCGTTGTCCACGTCCACCGAGACGGAGCCGACCCACTCGAAATTGAAGTTGAGCTTCTCGGCAGTTGCCAGGTCCGGCTCGGCGATGGGGTTGGCCGGCAACGCCGCGGGCCATGGGCCGGGGGCGTCAGTGCTGGCCACCGCGCGCAGGGTGCCTAGGCGCACCGGGCCGTTGCGCAGGGATAGCTCCTGCCCCGCCGCCGGCGCCTTGATCCCCAGGCAGATGCGCATGCCCGGCCCCAGCCAGTATTCCTTGCCCAAGGGGCGCGGCTCGATGGGGTTGCCGTCCAGGGCGTAGATCTGCGCCTCCACGCCGGGGATGTTGATGCGATAGGTCAGGGTGTTGTCCAGGTTGAGCAGGCGCACGCGGGTGATCTGCCCGGCCGGCAGGTCGATCACCGCCCCGGCCACGCCATTGATGGTGTGCAGCCGCCCCGCCGTGCCCCCGCGGGCCGCCTCGCGGGGGATGCTGAAGGGCAGGTACTCGCCCTGCTCATCGACGTGCCAGCTCTTGAGGCTCAGGGTGCGTTCGTGGGCGAACCCGGTGGGCTCGCGCTCTTCGACGATCAGCGGCCCCACCAGCCCGCGGCCCAACTCTTCGCTGCTGTTCACATGGGGGTGATACCAATAGCTGCCGGCGTCCGGCACGCGGAACTTGTAGTCGAAGTACTCCCCCGGCAGCACCGGTAGTTGGGAAATGTAGGGCACGCCATCCATCTCCAGCGGCAGGCGGATGCCGTGCCAGTGGATGGTGGTGGCCACTGGCAGATGGTTGATGAAGCGCACCCGCAGCCATTCGCCCTGGCGTACCCGCAACTCGGTGCCCGGCGCCGACGGGCCAAAGGCCCAGGCCTGGGTGGTGTGCCCGGCCACCAGTTCCACGTCCAGCGGCGCGGCGATCAGTTCGTAGTCGTGGCCCGCGTCGGCATCGGCCATTTTCCCCAGCCAGTAGCGCGATGCCCCACCGGCCCCCACCCCAACCACTGCAAGACCGGCCAGGCCACCGAGGATCTGTCGACGGGTAAAGGACATTGGCTCAACTACCTCACGTATGCGCAGCAGGCTGGCGCCCGCAAAAGGCGAATACGATACACCCGCAACTGGCAAACCGTAAGGGCGGGCGGCGAAGGGTCACAGGGAGCAACCACAAAGGTCGTGGCCGCCCGGCGCTCCGCAGGCACACATATGCGGTTACTTTTTCGCGAGCACATCCGCTTTGTGCGGTAACTATGTATCGCGAGCCTAACGGGGCGCCGTGGAATTCTTGAGCCTCATGTATCAAGGATGATTAACCATGAACGACTCGCAACAACCCAACGCCGCCGATCTCGCCACCCTCAAGACCATCGCTGAACAGGTGGTGGGTACCTGCCCAGGCCTGCTCGATACCGCTCGCGAAGTGGCCACCACCTTGCTGCGCAAATATGGCCTGCCAGACCTGGACCCCGACCACGTCTACTACCACCGCTTCAAGACTAGCCAGAGCAGCACCAAGACCTTCACCGGCTGGGAGCACACCTATGAAAAACCCTACGAGTCACTGACCCTGACCCAACTGGTGGTCCAGCGCTTTCGTGCCACCGACCAGGACAACGCCGACCTGCTGGACTTGTACGGCGGCTTCTACAGCGCCGGGCCAGAGGTGGAGAACTTCAACGAAACCAATGAAGTGCGCCTGCACGGCAACGAGGTGCTCAAGGATTTCTGGGAGATCGACTTCAGCGCGCTGTACACCGACAAACTCCAGAGTTTCTGGGGGACACGCGCGGACGATTTCCGGTTGCTGGCCAAGTGCAACTTCCTCAGCAAGGCCCTGCAAAGCCGCCAAGCCCGCCAGCTCAGCGAAGACGACTTCCAAACGGTAGTGCAAGCGGTGGCTGGCCCCCTGAGCTGGCCCATCGACCTACAGGCCCTGCGAGGCAGCACCGGGCCGCTCGATGGCGCGCAAGTATGCGCCCTGGATATCGACGGCCATGTCGCTACCGATATCCTGCGCATCGTGCTGCCGACGGGCCGGCAGGTCGTCTATGTGCCCGGCGAAGCCCAGGCCTTTCGTGTGTTCGAGCACCCTGGCGACCTGCATTGGTGGGCCTTGGGGCAACTGGACAACGACCATGCCCGCGCCGTGGTCATGGCTCACTTCGCGCTGGACGACCGCGAGGCAGTCAAGGACAACCTCACGGACCTGATGAATCGCCTCACCCAGACCTGGGGCAAATCCGACCATCACCTGCTAAACCGCAAAAACCTGGTCATCAAAGGCGACGCGTTCCAGTGGCTCAGTGAGCAGGCCCGGGCAACGATGTACGCCGAAGCGGCGACCTCGCTGACCTCCAACGGGGACCTGCGCAAAAAGCTCTGGATTGGCTACCTCACCGCTGGAGCCAAGGTCTTTGGCCCCCTGGCAGCGTTGGGCTGGCCGGTGGCATTACCCGCGATTGGCGCCAGCCTGGCCAACCTGGGCCTGAACGTCGACCAAGCCGTCAATGGCAAAACGGCAGCCGAACGCAAGGCCGGGGTGATTGGCGCGGTCCTCAGCGGCCTCGACACCCTGTTCAATGCACCGTTCCTCAAAGGTACCGGCAAACTGGCGGAAGTTGGGGCCGAGATCGAAGCGGCGGGCACTGAGGTAACTGAAATCTCCGAGCTAGAGCCCGAAGGCATCGACCCGGAGGATGAGCTCGACGTCGAAGAAACCCAAGGGCTACCCGGGGACATTACCCCCACGGCGCCCAGTTCCACCCAAGGCAACAACATACCCGCCAGCTACCAAAGCAATGAGCTACTCGACGGGTTGGTGCCAGAAAGCGAGCCAGGCAAATTCCAGGGCATCTATCGGCTGGAGTCAAACCCACCCTACGCCATTGAACTGGACGGCCTGCCCTACTATGTAACGTTCTTCCCCGACAGCAAGGGCGCGGGCGAATGGGCGATCGTCGACCCAACCCGCCCCAACCAGTTCGCCTCATCGTTGCCGGTACGGCTCTCGGCCTCGGGTGACTGGGTGCTACTGGAAAAACTGGGCCTCAAGGGCGGGTTCAATGACAGCGAGGCTATTGCGGCACGCGCAGCCTACGACATGCCCGAAGCCTTTCGCGGCGAACTTCAGGACACCGCCGAGGGCCGCCGACCGATCCGTGACATTGAGGTTATGCTGGACGGCACCGACACGGCGCAACAACAATTCAAGGCCGTGAGAACGCGCCTCTATAACGAGGCCCGGGCGTTTTACCAGAAACCCGAATTGCCGCCGCGCCCGTTCATCACGCCCCTGGAGTCAGGAGCCAGCGACAAAATCATTATCCGCTCGCTGCTCAAAGACTCCCCGGCCCTGGTGATCGGTGAGTCCCACGGCGAAATCGGCAGCAAGCGGTTCCTGATAAAAAACATGAGAACCCTAGCCAAAAGCGGCGTCAAAACCCTCTATATGGAACATCTGCTGTCGGACTTTCATCAGGCCGACCTAGACACGTTCTTGCGCAAAGGCACCATGAGCCGCGACCTGGAAACCTATCTCAGGAACCTGGACGACGGCTTCATGTTGAACCCCAAGGCCAAGTACGGTTTCCTCAATCTGGTCAAGGCTGCGCGTGCAGAGAAGGTTCGCATCCAGGCCATCGACTGTCTCGCCAGTTACCGCCTCAAGGGCATGCGACCGAGCGATGGAGCTGGGCAATCGCTGAACGACCCCACGGCCCGGCAGAAGATGATGAACTACTACGCCCATACCGTGATCCGCGCCGACCAGGCCGTCAACGGCCCACACCGCTGGGTGGCGCTGATGGGCAACAGCCACGCCAACACGTTCAAGGGTGTGGCCGGCGTCAGCGAACTGATGGAAGGTATCGGCCTGCGCATCGACGATGTGAACATCGGTACGTCCAAGGGCATCTTTGTGGACGAAGGCATCACCTATCCGGCGTCATTCGATACGCCACCGGGCTATCTGAAGAATGACCTGTGCCTGCAAGTCGAAGTGCCCGGCAACCCCCTCCCAAAGGTCAAAGACCTGAGCATCCTGCTTGAACGCCCCGGCAACTACACCCTGGTGCGCAGCCCGGAACGCCTTGAACTCGTCCACCGCAGCGGTGACAAATCTATCGTGCGCACCGAAATCCGGGTCCAGGGCGACCATTACAGCCTAGAACGCCCCAACTGGCCCAAGGTCAGCGGCAAGCCCTTCGACAGCCTAGAGGCCTTGCTCCAAGCCCTCAACGAAATGGGCATGAGCCAGGTCGGCTGACACCGCTTTCCCGAGCCGAAAAAAAACCGGGGGAGCGCAAGGCTCCCCCGGTCATTGGGTGTACAGCGTGCCAGCCCTCAGGGCTTGTTCACGATCATTCCCACTCAATGGTCGCCGGCGGCTTGCTCGACACGTCGTAGGTGACGCGGGAGATGCCTTCGATTTCATTGATGATGCGGCCGCTGACGGTTTCCAGCAGTTCATAGGGCAGGTGCGCCCAGCGTGCGGTCATGAAGTCGATGGTTTCCACCGCACGCAGGGCCACGACCCAAGCGTAGCGACGGCCATCACCGACCACGCCCACCGATTTCACCGGTTGGAATACCACGAAAGCCTGGCTGACCTTGTGGTACCAGTCGGCCTTGCGCAGCTCTTCGATGAAGATGTGGTCGGCGCGACGCAGCAGGTCGGCGTATTCCTTCTTCACTTCACCGAGGATGCGCACACCCAGGCCCGGGCCCGGGAACGGGTGGCGGTAGACCATGTCGTAGGGCAGGCCCAACTCCAGGCCCAGGCGGCGGACTTCGTCCTTGAACAGCTCGCGCAGGGGCTCGACCAGTTTTAGGTTCATCTCTTCCGGCAGGCCACCGACGTTGTGGTGGGACTTGATGACGTGGGCCTTGCCGCTTTTCGCGCCCGCCGACTCGATCACGTCCGGGTAGATGGTGCCCTGGGCCAGGTACTTGATGTTGTCCAGTTTGTTGGACTGGGCATCGAACACGTCGATGAAGGTGCGGCCAATGATCTTGCGCTTCTTCTCCGGGTCCGACTCGCCGGCCAGGTTGTTGAGGAACTGCTCTTCGGCGTTGGCGCGGATCACCTTGACGCCCATGTTCTCGGCGAACATAGCCATCACTTGCTCGCCTTCGTGCAGGCGCAGCAGGCCGTTGTCGACGAAGACGCAGGTCAACTGGTCGCCGATGGCCTTGTGCAGCAGCGCAGCAACGACCGAGGAATCGACACCGCCGGACAGGCCCAGCAGCACGTTGTCGGTGCCGACCTGGGCGCGCACTTGGGCGATGGCGTCTTCGGCGATCTTCGAGGGGGTCCACAGTGCTTCGCACTCGCAGATGTCGAGGATGAAGCGCGACAGGATGCGGCCGCCCTGCTTGGTGTGGGTCACTTCCGGGTGGAACTGCACGCCGTAGTAGCGCAGGTCATCGTTGAACATGCCGGCAATCGGGCAGCTCGGGGTGCTGGCCAGGATATGGAACTCCTGGGGCATCTTGGTGACCTTGTCGCCGTGGCTCATCCACACGTCGAGGCCGAACAGGCCATCGGCGTCCACATGGTCTTCGATGCCATCGAGCAGGCGGCTCTTGCCGACCACATCGACACGGGCGTAGCCGAACTCGCGCAACTCGGAGCCTTCGACCTTGCCGCCCAGTTGCTCGGCCATGGTCTGCATGCCGTAGCAGATACCGAAAACCGGCACGCCCAGGTCGAACACCGCTTGCGGGCAGCGCGGGCTGTTGGCTTCGTGCACGGACTCGGGGCCACCGGCGAGGATGACGCCTTTGGGAGCGAATTCGCGGATCGCGTCATCGTCCATGTCGAACGGGTGCAGCTCGCAGTACACGCCGATCTCGCGCACGCGGCGGGCGATCAGTTGGGTGTACTGGGAACCGAAGTCGAGGATCAGGATGCGGTGGGCGTGAATGTCGAGGGACATGAAAGAAACTCTGAAGAGCAGTTGCAAGCTTCAAGCTGCAAGCTGCAAGTAATCGGAAGCCTTGCGGTGACTGCGCTGACGCAGCACCGCTTGCAGCTCATAACTTGTGGCTTTTAGCTGTCGGCGTCAGCCGACTCGATAGTTCGGTGCTTCCTTGGTGATCTGCACGTCGTGGACGTGGGATTCAGCCATGCCGGCGCCGGTGATGCGCACGAACTCAGGCTTGGTGCGCATCTCTTCGATATCGGCGCTGCCGGTGTAACCCATCGAAGAACGCAGGCCGCCCATCAGTTGATGGATGATGGCGGTCAGGGAACCCTTGTACGGCACGCGACCTTCGATGCCTTCAGGCACTAGCTTCTCGGCACCGGCCGAGGAATCCTGGAAGTAACGGTCGGACGAACCCTGGGCCTGGGACATGGCACCCAGCGAGCCCATGCCGCGATACGCCTTGTACGAACGGCCCTGGAACAGTTCGATCTCGCCCGGGGCCTCTTCGGTACCGGCGAACATCGAGCCCATCATCACGCAGGACGCACCGGCCACGATGGCCTTGGACAGGTCACCGGAGAAGCGGATGCCGCCGTCGGCGATCAATGGCACGCCGGTGCCTTCAAGGGCAGCGGCGACATTGGCGATGGCGCTGATTTGTGGCACGCCGACACCGGCGACGATACGGGTGGTGCAGATCGAGCCTGGGCCGATACCGACCTTGACCGCATCCGCGCCCGCTTCGGCCAGGGCCTTGGCGGCAGCGCCGGTGGCGATGTTGCCGCCGATCACTTGCACTTCAGGGAAGTTCTGTTTGACCCAACGCACGCGGTCGATCACGCCTTTGGAGTGACCGTGGGCGGTGTCGACCACCACCACGTCCACACCGGCAGCGACCAGCGCCGACACACGGTCGCCGGTGTCTTTGCCGGTGCCGACCGCCGCGCCCACGCGCAGACGACCTTGGTCGTCCTTGCTGGCCAGCGGGTAGGCCTTGGCTTTTTCGATGTCGTTGACGGTCATCATGCCTTTGAGGGCGAACTTGTCGTCGACGATCAGCACGCGCTCGATGCGGTGCTTGTGCAGCAATTCGCGGGCTTCGTCCTTGTCGGCGCCTTCGCGCACGGTGACCAGGCGCTCTTTAGGCGTCATCACTTCACGAACGGAGGCTTCCAGACGGTTCTCGAAACGCACGTCACGGGAAGTGACGATGCCAACCAGGTCGCCGTTGTGCAGCACTGGAACACCGGAGATGTTGTGCAGGCGAGTCAGTTCGAACAGTTCGCGTACGGTGGCGTCGGCCTCGATGGTGATCGGGTCCTTGACCACGCCGGCTTCGTAGCGCTTGACCTTGCGCACTTCAGCCGCTTGCTGCTCGATGGTCATGTTCTTGTGGATGATGCCGATCCCACCTTCCTGAGCCATGGCGATGGCCAAACGGGCTTCAGTGACGGTGTCCATGGCAGCGGAAACCAGGGGGATATTCAGCTCGATGCCACGGGTAAGGCGGGTCTTGAGACTGACTTCGTTAGGGAGTACCTCGGAATAACCGGGCACGAGGAGAATGTCGTCGAATGTCAGAGCTTCTTGGCTGATACGCAGCATCGCGGGGGCTCCCGAGCGGGAAAATGGAAGCGCGCCATTATACTCAGACACCCCTGGCTGCGAAAGATAAAACTCTGACTATGTTGGCCATGCGGATGGATGGGGCAAAAAGCTCACAACTCCACTTTCACCCAACTGATCTTCTGATCCAGCCAGTCGGCGAACTCGTCGATGAAACTCGGCTTGAAGCCCGCCTCGGCCCAGTTGTTGAAGATAAACCCCAGGTTGGAAAAACCGCACTCCTGTAAAAACAGAAAGCCGTTGATGTCATCTTCATGGCCGCACAAAGGGCAGATGAAGTTATCGGTGCGCCCCGGCATCCAGTCTTCCAGGCTGTCGAACAACACCTCGCCCACTTCCTGACGGCACTCGGGGCAACCGGCCTCTTCTAGAAAACCCTTGGCCGGCGTGTAGATGCAGCGCTTGGTGACGATTTCCAGGCCATTGATCGGCTCGCCGAAGGGTAGCGCCTCGGGGTGCAGCACCACCGCCCGGGCGCCGTCGGCAATGGCGTAGGCCATGCGATTGCCCGTGCGCCCGCAGGTCGAGAGTTCTTCTTTAATAATGTTCTTGCGCACCAGCCAGCGCACAACCGCCCGCGCACGGGGTTCGTGGACCGGCAGGGTGGAGATTTTCGGGACGAGAATGCTTTGCGAATTCATGGCGGGCCTGCGGGGCTGCTGGCGCTATCGCGGGCGAGCCCGCACCTACAGAGTGTGGCGCTTTGCCCGCGATGGCGCGCTAAAAGGCCAGCAGCTTAATCCTTGAGCCCCGCAGGTCAAGCGCTCAGATAGCGGCCGATCAGCGCAATGCCACTGGCCAGCACCAGCCAGGTCACCAAGCGCACGAAGGCCTCGCGCGATAGTTTCATGCTCAGGCGCCGGCCGATCCACAGGCCCAAGGCCATGGCGGGCAGCAAGCAGGCTGCCAGTATCAGCAACGGCAGTTCGGCATAAACCCCGGCCAGCAGGAACAGGCTCAGGCGCACCAGGGTGCTGCAGCTAATCAGCGCACTCTGGGTGGCCCGCGCCGCATCCTTGGGCAAGCGTGCATTGAGGTAGATCGCATACAGGAACCCGCCGCTGCCAAACAGTGCGCCAAACAACCCGCCCACCGTGCCCATCGGCACTGCCCACCCGGCCGCGAGCTGGCTGGCGCGCACTTTCACCGCCAGGCTGTAGATCGCATAGGCGCTGATAAACAGCCCCATCAACAACAGCAAGATGTCCGATTTGAGGTTGAGCAAAAAGGTCACCCCCAGGGCGCACCCCACCACCATGCACGGCAGCAAGCGCAGCAATTCCGCCCGGGCCACGTCCTTGCGCGACGGCAGCAGGTTACCGAACGCGGCGACAAAATCCAGCAGCACCAGCAGGGGCACGATTTTCGACAGCGGCATGAACAGGATCAGGATCGGCCCGGCCACCAGCGCCGTGCCAAACCCGGCGATGCCGAACACGATGTAGGCCAGTGCAATGCCCAGGCCGATCACCAGCCAATCCACCCCGCCCCACGGCCATGACTCCAACAACCCCATCACGCTCATCACTTGCCTGCCTCCTGTTTGGTTAGCGCCTGACTTTAGCCAGCAACGAGCATTGCGACTAATATCATCCTTGCCCGCCACCCATCTCAAAAAGGCATGACTCGTGATTTCCACCCGCCAGTTGCGTTACTTCGTCGATATCGCCGAATGCGGCAGTTTCAGCGCCGCCGCCGAGCGCCTGTTCGTCGCCCAATCGGCCCTGAGCCGGCAGATCAAAGAACTGGAAAGCCAATTGCAAACGCCGCTGTTCGAGCGCACCGCGCGACAACCGCGGCTCACAGCGGCCGGTGAGGCGTTTTACCCCCGCGCCCGCAGCCTGCTCAACGAACTTGAGGCGGCCAGCGAACTGGCCACCCAGGTCGGCAATGGCCAGCGCGGCACCCTGCGCTTGAGCCACTCCAGCACCGTGCCCATGTGCGGGCGCCTGCTCCAAGGCATCAGCGCTTATCTGGCGCAATACCCCGGCGTGTCCATGGACATCGTCAAGCTGTCCTCCGAAGCCCAATTGCAGGAGTTGGCCGAGGGGCGCCTGGACATCGGCCTGCTACGCCTGCCTGTGCTGCGCCAGCGCGAAGGCGTGCGCGTGCTGCCTTTATATAGCGAGCGCCTGCTGCTGGCGGTGCCGCCAGGCCATGCGCTGGCCCGGCAAGTGCCCGCCCAAGGCGTGGACTTGACGCAACTCAAGGACCAGCCCTTCATCTCCCTGCCCCACCCACAGCGCGGGGGCTTGAGCTACCTGTCGGCGGAACTGTGCATGCGCGCAGGATTTTTCCCCAAGGCCGCGCGAGTGGTATCGCGCAAGACCACCCAGTTGCAATTGATCCAGGCCGGGTTCGGCATCGCCCTGCTGCCCGAATCGATGCAAGACATCGCCCCCGCCAACCTGCACTTTCTGCCCCTGGCCGACCCGGATTGCCACAGCACCATCGCCCTGGCGTGCCGGCAAGCGCCCACGCCGCTGGTGGAACAGTTCGCCCGGCACTTTACCCAGGGATTTGCCCACAGCCGTGGAGATTGATCGCGTTATGCCTTTACACTGCGCCCCATGATTAAAGATCCCTTTGCAAGACTCGGCCTGGACCGCGAAGTCCTGACCGTCAGCCAACTCAACGGCCGCGCGCGGGTGCTGCTCGAAGATGTGTTCAGCAACATCTGGGTCGAAGGCGAAATCTCCAACCTCGCCCGCCCGGCGTCTGGCCATGTGTATTTCACCCTCAAGGACAGCGGCGCCCAGGTGCGCTGCGCGCTGTTCCGCCAGAACGCGGCGCGGGTGCGCCAGGCGCTGAAGGATGGCCTGGCGGTGAAAGTGCGCGGCAAAGTCTCGTTGTTCGAGGGCCGTGGCGACTACCAGTTGATCCTCGACACCGTGGAGCCGGCCGGCGACGGCGCGTTGCGCCTGGCCTTCGATGCCCTGAAAGAGAAGCTCAGCGCCGAAGGCCTGTTCAGCGCCGAGCGCAAAGTGCCACTGCCGGCCCATCCGCAGCGGATCGGCATCATCAGTTCGCCCACCGGCGCGGTGATCCGCGACATCATCAGCGTGTTCCGCCGCCGTGCGCCCCAGGTTCGGCTGACCCTGATCCCCACCGCCGTGCAGGGCCGCGAAGCCACCGCGCAGATCGTCCGCGCCCTGCAACTGGCCGACGCCCGTGGCTTCGATGCGCTGATCCTGGCCCGTGGCGGCGGCTCGCTGGAAGACCTCTGGTGCTTCAACGAAGAGGCCGTGGCGCGGGCGGTGGATGCCTGCGTGACGCCGATCGTCAGCGCGGTGGGCCATGAAACCGACGTATCCATCAGCGACTTCGTCGCCGACGTGCGCGCGCCGACCCCTTCGGCCGCCGCTGAACTGCTGGCCCCGGATGCCAGCAACCTGGTGCGCCAGGTCGAAAGCCTGCACCGCCGCTTGGTGCTGCTGATGCGCAATCGCCTGAGCCACGACCGCTTGCGCCTGGAAGGCATGGCCCGGCGCCTGCGCCATCCGGGCGAACGCCTGCGCCAGCAAGCGCAACGCCTGGACGACCTGGACATGCGCCTGCGCCGCGCCTTCGAGCGCAGCCTCACCACCCGCCGCGAACGCCTGATCCGCCTCGAAACCCGCCTCGCCGGGCAGCACCCCGGGCGGCAACTGGCCTTGCTGCGCCAACGCCTGGCCAGCCTCGCCGAGCGTCTGCCACGAGCCATGGGTGAAGGCCTCAAACGCCGGCGCCTGCAGCTGCAAAGCCAGGTGCAAACCCTGCACGTGGTCAGCCCACTGGCCACCCTGGGCCGTGGCTACAGCATTTTGCTCGACGAACGGGGCAACGCCATCCGCAACGCCGCGCAAACCCACAACGGCCAGCGCCTCAAGGCCCGGCTCGGCGAAGGCGAACTGCTGGTGCGCGTCGAAGACAACCACCTGACCCCTGTCACCCTCTCTTTACTGGACTGATCGATGCCGCGTTTTTTCTGCACCCTGTTGCTGCTGTGCCTGACCCTCAACGCCCACGCCGACAGCTACATCACCCGTTTGCTCAACAAACCGGTGCCCGGCGGCGTGGCGGTGGTGGACCTCGGCGCGGCGGCGCAAGCGCCCAAGGCGAGCTATCAAGGCAAACCGGTGCTGGTGGTCAAGGAACAAGAGAACTGGCTGGCCATTGTCGGCATCCCTCTGACCGTCCAGCCTGGCAATCACCAGATCACGGCGGGCGGGCGTAACCTGCCGTTCATCGTCGGCTTCAAGAAGTACCCCGAGCAGCGCATCACCCTGAAGAACAAAAGCCAGGTCAACCCCGACCCGGCGCAGCTCAAGCGCATCGAAGGCGAACTGGCGGTGCAGCTCAAGGCCTACCGCACCTTCAGCCCCAACCTGCCAAGCAACCTACTGCTGGACAAACCGGTCAACGGCCCGCTGTCGAGCAAGTTCGGCGTGCGCCGCTTCTTCAATGGCGAAGAGCGCAACCCCCACGCCGGGCTGGATTTCGCCGTCCCCGCCGGCACGCCCATCAAGACCCCGGCCGGCGGCAAGGTGATCCTGGTCGGCAACTACTTCTTCAATGGCAACACCGTGTTTGTCGACCACGGCCAGGGCTTTATCAGCATGTTCTGCCACATGTCGAAAATCGACGTGAAGCCCGGCCAGCAATTGGCGCGTGGCGCGGTGGTGGGCAAGGTCGGCGCCACGGGCCGCGCCACCGGGCCCCATATGCACTGGAACGTCAGCCTCAACGACGCGCGGGTCGACCCGGCGATTTTCATTGGTGCGTTCCAGCCCTGAGTTCATCGCCGCCATCCCTGTGGGAGCGGGCTCGCCCGCGATGGCATCAGCCCAGCCGCCCCAATTGCGCAAGCCGATAGCCTCGCGCAAACAAAGCTAATAATCCCTCACTTATAAGCCATAAAATCTCGCCAATTAGAGAATTAGCAGAACTTATCTCAATTTTTCCCGGCCGCTTGCCATCGTCCCCCCGGCGCGGTTAGGGTTGAACGCATGAAAACCTCTCACACCCTCATTCAGCGTCGCCAACACCGCAGCCTGTGCCTCGTCAGCGCACGACTGCCAGGGTGAATCGCGGTGCCTCGCCCCTCGCCTCATCTCTCGTAAACGCATTACCGGCAGGCCGCCTCTTTTCGGCCGAACAATAAGGATTACCCCGATGACCATGCTCAAAGACCCGTCCTCGAAATACCGCGCCTTCCCGACCATCGACATCCCGGACCGCACCTGGCCGTCGAAAACCATCACTAGCGCGCCGATCTGGTGCAGCTCCGATTTGCGCGACGGCAACCAGTCGCTGATCGAGCCGATGGATGCAGTGAAAAAACTGCGTTTCTGGAAAACCCTGGTCGCCGTCGGCGTGAAAGAAATCGAAGCCTCCTTCCCGGCCGCTTCGCAAACCGACTTCGACTTCGTACGCACCCTCATCGAAGACGGCCACATCCCGGACGACACCACCATCCAGGTGCTCACCCAGGGCCGTGAAGACCTTATCGAGCGCACCTTCGAATCCCTGCGCGGGGCGAAAAAAGCCATCGTCCACCTGTACAACGCCACCAGCCCATCCTTCCGCAAAATCGTCTTCAACCAGGACAAGGAAGGCGTCAAGGCCATCGCCGTGAACGCCGCCAAGCTGTTCGTCAAGTACGCAGCCATGCAACCTGAAACCCAGTGGACCTTCGAGTACTCGCCAGAAACCTTCAGCGCCACGGAGCTGGAGTTCTCCAAGGAAGTCTGCGACGCGGTGATCGAGGTGTGGAACCCAACGCCCGAGCACAAGATGATCCTCAACCTGCCGGCCACGGTTGAGTGCGCCACGCCGAACATCTACGCCGACCAGATCGAATGGTTCGGCCGCCATATCAACCGCCGTGACAGCGTGCTCATCAGCCTGCACACCCATAACGACCGTGGCACAGGCGTTGCCGCCACCGAACTGGGCCTGATGGCCGGCGCCGACCGTGTCGAAGGCTGCCTGTTCGGCAACGGCGAGCGCACCGGCAACGTCGACCTGGTGACCGTCGCGCTGAACCTCTACACCCAGGGCGTGGACCCTGAGCTGGACTTCTCCGACATCGACGGCATCCGCAAGGTCGTGGAAGAGTGCAACCAGATCCCGGTGCACCCGCGCCACCCCTACGTGGGCGACCTGGTCCACACCGCGTTCTCCGGCTCGCACCAGGACGCCATCCGCAAAGGCTTCAGCCAGCAACAACCCGACACCCTGTGGGAAGTGCCGTACCTGCCGATCGACCCCGCCGACATCGGCCGCAGCTACGAGGCGGTGATCCGCGTCAACAGCCAGTCGGGCAAGGGCGGCATCGCTTACTTGCTGGAACAGGAATACGGCATCAACCTGCCACGCCGCATGCAGATCGAGTTCAGCCAAGTCGTGCAGCGTGAAACCGATCGCCTGGGCCTGGAGATGACCGCCCAGCAGATCCACAGCCTGCTCCACAGCGAGTACCTGCAAGCCAACACCCCGTATGCGCTGGTCAGCCATCGCTTGCAGGAAGAGAACGGTCATAGCGCGGTCGAGGTGGAAGTCTCCAGCAAAGGCCAGGGCGAAACCAACCTGCACTGGCGCGGCAAGGGTAACGGTGCCCTGGAAGCCTTGGTGGCCGGTTTGCCGATCCCGGTGGAGATCATGGACTACAACGAACACGCCATCGGCGCCGGCACCAACGCCAAGGCCGCGGCGTACATCGAACTGCGGGTCAATGGTGAGCGTGCGGTCCACGGCGTGGGTATCGACGAAAACATCACCACCGCCAGCTTCAAGGCCCTGTTCAGCGCGCTGAACCGCTCCCTCAGCCAGCCGCAGGCGAAAGCGGCGTAAGGCCCTGCGCAATACAAAAGGCCCCTGGATGAGCGCCCAGGGGCCTTTTTATTGGTTGGGATTTTGTACTGCCTTATCGCGGGCAGGCCCCCACAAAGGGAGTGGCAAACAATACAAATCCTTGTGGGAGCGGGCTCGCCCGCGATAGCAATCTTGCAGGTAACGCCGCCCCCTCAGGCAAACTGAAAACCGTCCGCATCCAGGTTCGCCGGGAACCTCGTGCGATAAGCCGCCAGCTCTGCCGCATCCAGGCACACCAGGAACACCCCGTCCGCCTCTCCCGCACTCAACAGGCTTTCGCCCTGGAAATCCAGAACCTGGCTATCCCCGGTGTAGGCAAAGCCCTTGCCGTCGGTGCCAACCCGATTGACCGCCGCGACGTAGCACAGGTTTTCAATGGCCCGCGCGGGCAGCAAGCGGTTCCAGTGCTGGCGCCGCGCGCCTGGCCAGTTGGCGGTGTAGAGCAGCAGGTCGGTGTCGTGGGGGTCGCGGCTCCACACGGGGAAACGCAGGTCGTAGCAAATCAGCGGCCGAATGCGCCACCCTTTGAGCTCGAACCGCACCTGCCGCTCGCCTGGGCTGAAGTGCTTATGTTCGCCGGCCATGCGGAACAGGTGACGCTTGTCGTAGTGCAGCACTTCGCCATCCGGGCGCGCCCACAGCAAGCGGTTGCGATGGCTGCCATCGGCCAGTTGCACAATCAGGCTGCCGGTCACCACCGCGTCGTACTTTTTCGCCTGGCCCCGCAGCCATTGGCTGGTGGGGCCGTTCTCGGGCTCGGCCAGGGTTTCGGACTCCATGGAAAACCCCGTGGTGAACATCTCCGGCAGGATTATCAAGTCCGCGCCACGTGCCTGTTCCAGCAGCAACTCGAAGTGATCGTGGTTGGCCTGACGGTCGTGCCAGGCCAGCGTGGTCTGCACCAGGGCGATGTTCAGGTTCGGAAAAGCAGTCAAATCCCACATAGTTTTTGCGCTGCCTGACGCAGCGTCTCCTCCCGTTTAGCGAAGCACAAGCGCACCAGGCGCTGCTCTTGTGGTGGGTTCTGGTAGAACACCGACACCGGGATGGTCGCCACACCATGCTCACGGGTGAGCCACAGCGCCATCTCGACATCGTTGAGGTCGGGGCGGATCTGCGAGTAATCCACCAACTGGAAGTAGGTGCCGGTGACCCGGGTAAAGCTCAAGCGCGAAGGCGCGAGCAGATCGCAGAACAAATCGCGCTTGGCCTGATAGAACCCCGGCAGCTCATCGATGTGCTCCGGGTGCTCGGCCATGAAATCGGCCAGGGCGTACTGCAACGGCGTCACGCCGCAGAAACTCACGTACTGGTGCACTTTGCGCAGCTCGGCGCTCAGGGCCGGAGGCGCCACCACGTAACCGGTTTTCCAACCGGTTACGTGGTAGGTCTTGCCGAACGAACTGACCACAAAGGCGCGCTGATACAGCTCTTCGTGGGCCAGCACACTGGCGTGGGCCACGCCGTCGAACACCAGGTGCTCGTAAACTTCGTCGCTAATCAGGTAAATGTCGCGGTCACGGATCAGTTGCGCCAACTGGTCCAGCTCGGCCCGGGAGATCAACGCGCCGCTGGGGTTATGCGGGGAGTTGAGAATAATCATCCGCGTGCGCGGGCTCAGCGCCTGGGCGAGCTTGTTGAAATCGATGGTGAAGGTCTGGCTGTCCAATTGCACATGCACGCAACGCCCGCCGGCCAGTTCTACCGATGGCTCGTAGCTGTCGTAGGCAGGGTCGAAAACGATAACTTCATCGCCGCTGTGGATAACCGCCTGGATGGCGCAGAAGATGCCCTGGGTGGCGCCGGGGGTGATGGTGACTTCCATGTCCGCATTGACCCGCACGCCGTAGCTGCGCTGGATCTTCGCAGCCACTTGCTGGCGCAGTGCCGGCAGGCCGGTCATGGGCGAGTACTGGTTGTGGCCGTTGGCAACATGCCAACTGAGCGCATCCCGTAGGGCCTGCGGGCCGTCGAAATCGGGAAAGCCCTGGGACAGGTTCAGTGCGCCGGTTTCCATCGCGAGCTGCGACATGCGGGTGAAGATAGTGGTGCCGACATTCGGCAGCTTACTGGCGATCATGGGTGATTCCCTGCTCAACACCCGGCTCTACGGCGGCGCGGGAGCCCCGGAGGATAGCCCATCCAACGCCCATAAAAAAAGGGCGCATAAAGCGCCCTTCTTCAACCGGCCCGATGAATCAGCGCTTGTCGCGGCGCTTCTTGTCGGCCTTCTTGTGGTGGGTCATCAAACGACGCTTCTTGTTGACCTGGCGGTCGGTGAGCGTGTTTTTGTTGCCTTCGTACGGGTTCTCACCGCCCTTGAACTCAATACGGATCGGCGTACCGACCAGTTTCAGTACCCGGCGATAGGTGTTCTCCAGGTAGCGCACATAGGACTTGGGCACCTTCTCGATCTGGTTACCGTGGATCACGATAATCGGCGGGTTGGCACCGCCCAAGTGGGCGTACCGCAGCTTGATCCGACGGTTGTTGACCATCGGCGGCGCATGCTCGCCCACGGCGTCTGCGAGAATCTGGGTCAGGCGATTCGTCGGCCAGCGGGTGACCGCCGACTTGAACGAGTTCTGCACCGAAGCGTAGAGGTTGCCCACGCCCGTACCGTGCAGGGCCGAGATGAAGTGAATGTCGGCAAAATCAACGAAAAACAGGCGACGTTGCAACTCGACCTTGACGAAATCACGCTCGCCGGGGGTCATGCCGTCCCACTTGTTGATCGCGATCACCAGCGCCCGACCCGCTTCCAGGGCAAAGCCCAGCAGGTTGAGGTCGTGGTCAACCACACCTTCGCGGGCATCCATGACGAAGATCACCACGTTGGCGTCTTTGATCGCTTGCAGGGTCTTGACCACGGAGAACTTTTCAACTTCCTCGTGGATCTTGCCGCGTTTGCGCACACCAGCGGTGTCGATCAGCGTGTACTTCTCTTCGTTACGCTCAAAGGGAATATAGATACTGTCGCGGGTGGTGCCGGGCTGGTCGTAGACGATAACCCGGTCTTCACCGAGCATGCGGTTGACCAGGGTCGACTTGCCGACGTTCGGGCGGCCGATGATGGCAATCTTGATCCCGTCTTTTTCGCTCGGACCGGGAATGCGCTTGGCTTCCTGGCCTTCTTCGACGATTTCCTCTTCGCCGTCTTCAGGCGCTTCGTCATCGTCTTTGGGGAAGTCGCTCAGGGCGATTTCCAGCATCTGCGTGATGCCGCGGCCGTGGGCACCGGCGATCGGGATCGCGTGGCCCATGCCCAACGGGGCGAACTCGGCGCGGGCCATTTCAGGGTCGATGTTGTCGACCTTGTTGGCGACCACGTAGGAACGCTTGTTTCGCTTGCGCAGGTGCTCGGCGATCATCTGGTCGGCAGCGGTGAAACCGGCGCGGGCATCGACCAGAAAGAGGACGACATCGGCTTCTTCGATGGCCAGCAGCGACTGCTCGGCCATCTTTTCGTCCATGCCATGCTCGTCACCGGAAATACCGCCGGTATCGATCAAAATGTAGGAGCGCCCTTGCCACTTTGCCTCACCGTATTGGCGATCACGGGTCAGACCGGACAAGTCGCCGACAATGGCGTCGCGAGTCCTGGTCAGGCGGTTGAACAGGGTGGACTTGCCGACGTTCGGGCGGCCCACCAGGGCGATTACGGGAACCATGCGGCTCTCCACTTCGTTATTTGCGAAAATACAAAAGCCGCTGCGAGGCAGCGGCTGGTGCTCGGGGCAGCGCCCGGAGGCGCTGCAAACCCCGTGAGAACGGGGCCGCTTGGGGTCAGACCCCAAGCATAGTCATTACTTGATGGTCAGGGCTTCCAGTTTGCCACTGTTGCCATACACATAAATCATGTCGCCTACCACCAGCGGACGGGCACGCAGGCCATCGCTGTCGATACGCTCACGGCCGACGAAGCGGCCATCCACCTGGCTCAACAGGTGCAGGTAACCTTCCAGGTCACCGACGGCCACGTAGCTGGAAAACACTTCCGGTGCCGACAACTGGCGGCGTGCCAGGGAATCGTTGGTCCACAACGCGGTGGTAGAACGCTCGTCCACGCCTTCGACGGTGCCCGAAGCCAGGCTCACGTAGACGCTGCCAAAGCCCTGGGCCACACCGGCGTAGCTGGAAGCATCCCGCTGCCAGAGCGGACGACCGCTTTCCAGGTCCAGCGCCGCAACACGGCCCTGGTAGCTGGCGATATACAGGGTGCCGCCAGACAACAGCAGACCACCATCAATATCGACCACGCGATCCAGTTCCGAACGACCTTGTGGAATGGCTACCCGTTGCTCCCAGACCGGCACGCCGTTCTGGGTATCCAGGGCCACCACTTTACCGGTGGAGAGGCCGGCGACGGCTAGGCGATTGGTGACGATCGGGGCACTGGTGCCGCGCAGGGTCAGTACCGCCGGGGTGCTGTCATAGAGCCAGCGCTGGTTGCCAGTGGCAGCATCCAGGCCGATCAGGCGATCGTCCTGGGTCTGCACCACCACCACGTCACCGTTGGTGGCGGGCGGCGCAAGCACTTCACTGGTCACGCGTGCGCGCCATTTCTCTTCGCCGTTGCTGGAATCCAGGGCAACCACTTCACCCTTGAGCGTGCCGATCATGACCAGGCCATAACCCACGCCGACGGCGCCGGAGACGGGCAGATCGAGATCCTGCTTCCACTTGACGTCGCCAGTCATACGATCGAGCGACATCACCACACCTGTCACATCGGCGGCGTAGAGGGTGTCACCGTCGATCGCGGGCACCAGCATGTTGTAGGTTTCGCCCTGGCCGTCACCGACCGAACGGCTCCATTGCTTTTGCAGGACCACTTCTTCTTTGAAGTCGACCAGCTCTGCCGGAGGCAATTCTTTTTTGCTGTTGCTGCTGCAACCCGCGGCCAGAATGGCCAGGGCCAGCAATGCTGCATGTTTCCAACGAATCACGTCACGCATCCCCTTTGGCCAAGTCGTCCAGCTTGATTTGTAGGCCACCGACCGCTGCTTCATCAGACAGCGCAGCCTTGGCTTTTTCATACGCGGCATGGGCTTCGTCGGCGCGACCCAACTGGACCAGCAGGTCACCTTTGAGTTCTTCGCGAGTGGCCAGGAACGCCTTGTCCGCATCTCCTTCCAGCAACTTGAGGGCCTCATCAGCCTTGTTCTGTGCCGCCAACACCTGGGCCAGACGCTGACGCGCCACTTCGCCCAGAGTCGGGTTGACCGGTTTGTCGGCAATTGCCTTGAGCTGGGCCGCAGCGTCGTCCAGCTTGCCGGTATCGACCGCGACCTTGGCCACGAACAGGCTGCCGTACTGGGCATAAGCGGTGCCGCCGAACTCTTTGTTCAACTTGCCCGCCAGGTCCGCGACACGGGCCGGGTCAGGCTTGCCGTCGGGCGTCAGCGTGGTTTCCAGCAGTTGCTGATAGAGAATCGAGGCGCCTTGCGACTGATTGCTCTGGTACTTCTGCCAGGCCTGCCAGCCGAACACGATAACCAGCGCCAACAGGCCGCCAGTGACCAAGGGTTTGCCGTTCCGCTGCCACCAGTCTTTGAATTCCGCTAGCTGTTCATCTTCGCTACTCGACACCCCAATACTCCTTATTCGCTAAATCGGCTGTTTGACAGCTTCAACCCTGCACGACGCAGGTGGCCAGGTGCGCAGCAAGTGCATCCCAGGCGACGCTTTGTTGTTCACCCTGGCCACGCAGGGGTTTGAAACCTACCACTTGCTGCGCCAGCTCATCGTCACCCAGGATCAGTGCGTACAACGCACCGCTCTTGTCGGCTTTCTTGAACTGGCTCTTGAAGCTGCCGGCACCGGCATTGACCTGCAGGCGCAGGTGGGGCAACTGGTCACGCACTCGCTCGCTCAAGGCCAGAGCAGCCAGTTCGGCGGCCTCGCCGAAGGCGCAGAGGTAAACATCAACCTGGCGCGACAACTCTTCTGGAACTTGCTCCAGTGCCTCAAGCATCAGTACCAGACGCTCGATGCCCATGGCGAAACCGACGCCGGAAGTAGGTTTGCCGCCCATCTGCTCGACGAGGCCATCGTAGCGGCCACCGGCGCACACGGTGCCTTGGGCGCCGAGCTTATCGGTCACCCATTCAAAAACGGTCTTGCTGTAGTAATCGAGCCCGCGCACCAGTTTGGGATTAATCACGTAGGGAATGCCCGCCGCATCCAGGCGCGCCTTGAGCCCTTCAAAGTGGATGCGCGATTCATCGTCCAGGTAATCGGCCATTTTCGGCGCATCGACCAGAACCGCTTGGGTATCGGCGTTCTTGGTATCCAGCACCCGCAACGGGTTGGTCTTCAGGCGACGCTGGCTGTCTTCGTCAAGCTGGTCCAGGTGCTGCGAGAGATACGCCACCAGCGCTTCGCGATAGCGCCCGCGGGACTCGCTGGTGCCCAAGCTGTTGAGTTCAAGCTTGACCGCATCACGGATACCCAGCTCGCCCCACAGGCGCCAAGTCAGCACGATCAGCTCAGCATCGATGTCCGGGCCGTCGAGGTTGAACACTTCGACGCCTATCTGGTGAAACTGGCGATAGCGGCCTTTCTGCGGGCGTTCGTGGCGGAACATCGGGCCGATGTACCAGAGCTTCTGCACCTGGCCACCGCCGGTAATGCCGTGTTCCAGCACTGCGCGCACGCAGGCAGCAGTGCCTTCGGGGCGCAGGGTTAGGGAGTCGCCGTTGCGGTCATCGAAGGTGTACATCTCTTTTTCGACGATGTCGGTCACTTCACCGATGGAGCGTTTGAACAGCTCGGTGAACTCGACGATCGGCATGCGGATCTGCTTATAACCGTAGTTATCCAGCAGGCGCGCGACCGTACCTTCAAAGTAACGCCACAACGGCGTCTGTTCGGGCAGGATGTCGTTCATGCCACGAATGGCTTGCAGAGACTTGCTCACAAAAATTCCTTAGTTCGTTCGATCAGCCGCGCGCAATGACCGCAGCGTCAGCCTCGACCTTTTCGGCCGCTTTCTGGCGGATCAATCTTTCGAGTTGATCCACCAGATTGTCATTCGTCAGCTTCTGCGACGGCTTGCCGTCGATGTAAATCAGGTTCGGCGTACCGCCAGTCAGGCCCACGTGGGCTTCCTTGGCTTCACCGGGGCCGTTGACCACGCAGCCAATCACCGCGACGTCCAGTGGTACCAGCAGGTCTTCGAGGCGGACTTCCAGTTCGTTCATGGTTTTCACCACGTCGAAGTTCTGCCGCGAGCAACTCGGGCAGGCAATGAAGTTGATGCCACGGGAGCGTAAATGCAGGGATTTGAGAATGTCGTAGCCGACTTTCACTTCCTCGACCGGATCAGCCGCCAACGAGATGCGGATAGTATCGCCAATCCCTTCGGCCAGCAGCATACCGAGGCCCACGGCAGATTTCACTGTGCCTGAACGCAAACCGCCGGCCTCGGTGATCCCCAGGTGCAACGGTTGGACGATTTCCTTGGCCAAGAGGCGGTAGGCTTCAACGGCCATGAACACGTCGGAGGCCTTCACACTGACCTTGAAGTCCTGGAAATTCAGGCGTTCCAGGTGTTCGACATGGCGCAGCGCCGACTCGACCAAAGCAGCCGGGGTCGGCTCGCCGTATTTCTTCTGCAGGTCTTTTTCCAGGGAACCGGCGTTGACGCCGATCCGGATCGGAATTCCGCGGTCGCGAGCCGCATCGACCACGGCACGCACTCGGTCTTCGCGACCGATATTGCCCGGGTTGATTCGCAGGCAATCCACGCCCAACTCGGCGACACGCAAGGCGATCTTGTAGTCGAAGTGAATATCGGCAACCAAGGGCACCTTGACCAGTTGCTTGATCCGCCCGAAGGCCTCGGCTGCGTCCATGTCCGGCACGGACACTCGCACGATATCCACGCCTGCCGCTTCCAGACGATTGATCTGGGCCACGGTGGCGGCCACATCGTTGGTGTCGCTGTTGGTCATACTCTGAACCGCGATAGGCGCATCGCCACCCACGGGAACCGAGCCGACCCAGATTTTGCGGGATTCGCGACGTTTGATTGGAGATTCGCCGTGCATGACTTATTGACCCAACTTCAGGCGAGCAGTCTCGCCACTCGTGAACGGCGCGAGATCGACCGCTCGCCCGTTGTAGCTGACTTGTGCGCCTCGGGCATAACCCAGGCGCACGGAAAATGGTGGCTTGCCGCTGACATCGACAGTCTCGCCCTTGCGCTTAAGGGCACTGACCAGAACCTTGCCGCTGCCATCGGTCACTTGTGCCCAGCAGTCGGCGGTGAAGTGCAGTTGCACCTGGCCATCACCCGCCGCAGGGGCTTGAGCCACAGTCGGAGCCAGAGCCGCGGGCGCCGGGGCGCTGACAACGGGAGCTGCAGGGGTAGCCGGCGCGTTCACTACTGGCGCTGGCGGGGTGACCGCAGTGGCCGCAGCCACCACAGGTGCTGTGGGCGCGCTGGCTTCGGCCGCAGCTTCGCCAGTGGTTGATGCATCAGGCAGGGCCAGGGCGGTTTCGCCCTCGCTCTGGCCTTCTACGACAGCCTGGTCTTCCGGCTCGTCGAGGGGATGAATCTGCGTGGTGCCATCGGCGCCCTCGACTTCAACGTGTTCTTGGTTGAGGCCGATCAGGTCCTTGGTGCGCAGCGACGTCTGGTCTTGCCACCAGATAAAGCCACCACCGACCACCGCAATCAACAACAGTAGGCTGACAATGCGCAAAATAGTGTGGGAAACCCGCACAGGCTCCTCGATCCGGCCCAGGCTGTGCACGCTGCTGCCTTGGGAATCGGTGCCGGTGTACTGATCGAACGCCTGCACCAACACTGCCTGGTCCATCTCCAGCAACTTGGCATAGGCGCGGATATAACCGCGGGCGAAGGTATGCCCCGGCAATTTGTCGAAGGCGCCGTTTTCCAGGTTGGTCAATGAACTGATCGTGAGGTTGAGCTTCAACGCCACTTCGGCCAACGACCAGCCATTGCTTTCGCGAGCCTGGCGCAAAGTCTCACCGGGATTGACACGAGTCGCTGCTACAACTTCGGGATGCGCCGCTTTCATCATTGCTCCGACAGGTATTGCTGATATTCCGGCGTACCGGGATAGAGTCGTTCTAGTTGCTGGCCAATACGCATGGCCTTGTCGCGGTCCTCAAACACATCGGCCAATTTCAGACCGAGCAATAGACTACGTGCATTTTGCGCGCTGAGCAGGCTAAAACGATCGTAATAGTCCCGCGCGGGGACATATTGCCTATCTTCGAAAGACAACTCAGCCATTTCCAGCAAGGCGCGCGGCTGTTGCCGGTTCAGGCGCAAGGCTTTTTCCAGTTGCTGACGGGCCACATCACGCTGGCCCATCACCGACGCCGTCACCCCCAGGTTCTCGAAAACCCGCGAACGCTCGGAGTAGAGAGTATCGGCAGCGGCCCGCTCAAAGTACTGGTAAGCGTCCGGGTAACGCTTTTGTTCAAAAAGAAAACTGCCGTAGTTGTTCAGGATACGCGGTTCGTCGGGGCGGGCAGCCAATGCCTTGCGAAAATAGCCTTCTGCCAGCTCGGGCTCCATTTCCGACTGGAACACCAGCGCAAGGGCCGCGTTGGCGTCGGCATCGTTGGCGTTCAGCTCCAACGCCTTGGTCAGCGGTGCCTTCGCTTGCTCGCTCAGGCCCTGCTGCAAATAGCCCAGGCCAAGCTGGACATAGGCAGCACGCGCCTCATCGCGGCCCTTGCTCGTTGCCATTGGGTGGGTTTCACCGAACAGCACACAACCGGCCAACAGGCTGGCAAACAGCAAAAGCAGCGCGAGGCGCACAGGCATGGAGATCCTCTCTCAGGGGCGGTTCACAGCGTTTTGCGCCGTATCGCCGTCTGCGCTCAGTTCGCGCACGGCAATGTAACGTTCGCTGCGGCGGGTGCGGTCCAGCACCTGCCCGACCAACTGGCCACAGGCTGCGTCGATGTCCTCACCACGGGTGGTGCGCACGGTGACGTTGAAGCCGGCGTGATGCAGTTGATCCTGGAAGCGACGAATGGCGTTATTGCTGGGCCGCTCGTAACCGGAATGGGGAAACGGATTGAAGGGAATCAGGTTGATCTTGCAAGGCACATCCTTGAGCAACTCGATCATCTCCACCGCATGTTCAACCTTGTCGTTGATGTCTTTGAGCAAGGTGTATTCGATGGTCAGCACGCGCTTTTCGCCCAGGGACGACATGTAGCGCTGGCACGACTCGAGCAGCATCTTAAGCGGATACTTTTTGTTGATCGGCACCAATTGGTTACGCAATGCGTCGTTCGGTGCGTGCAGGGACAACGCCAGGGAGACGTCGATGTGCTTGGACAGCTCATCGATCATCGGCACCACACCGGAGGTAGACAGGGTCACGCGGCGCTTGGAAATGCCGTAGCCCAGGTCATCCATCATCAAGTGCATGGCCGCGACGACGTTGTCAAAGTTCAGCAGGGGCTCGCCCATGCCCATCATCACCACGTTGGTGATGGCGCGATCGACGGTGGCGGGAATGCTGCCGAACGATTTGTTGGCAATCCACACCTGGCCGATAACTTCGGCGGCGGTGAGGTTGCTGTTGAAACCTTGCTTGCCGGTGGAGCAGAAACTGCAATCCAGGGCACAGCCTGCCTGGGACGAAACGCACAAGGTGCCGCGCTTGCCCTGGGGGATGTAGACGGTCTCGACGCAGCTGCCGGACGCCACGCGCACCACCCACTTGCGGGTGCCGTCGCTGGAGATATCCTCGCTGACCACTTCCGGACCGCGAACTTCGGCAATGGCCTTGAGCTTGTCGCGCAGGGCTTTGCTGACGTTCGTCATGGCGTCGAAATCATCGACGCCAAGGTGGTGAATCCATTTCATTACCTGACTGGCACGGAAACGCTTCTCCCCGATTGAGTCGAAGAATTTTTCCATTTCCGGCTGGGTCAGGCCCAGCAGGTTGGTTTTTGCAGTCGTTGTCTTCATGGATTCACCTTCACTCTTAAGCCAATGCTTAGCGAGTGGTTACTTCAGTAGCTGCGAAAAAGTACGAAATTTCGCGAGCAGCAGCGGCTTCGGAGTCCGAACCGTGCACAGCGTTGGCGTCGATGGAGTCAGCGAAATCAGCGCGGATAGTGCCTGCAGCTGCTTCTTTAGGGTTGGTGGCACCCATCAGCTCACGGTTCAGAGCGATAGCGTTTTCGCCTTCCAGAACCTGAACAACAACAGGGCCGGAGATCATGAAGGCAACCAGGTCGCCGAAGAAGCCACGAGCGCTGTGCTCAGCGTAGAAGCCTTCAGCTTCAGCCTTGGACAGTTGCTTGAGTTTCGAAGCTACAACCTTCAGGCCGGCTTTTTCGAAACGAGTGGTGATCTCGCCGATGACGTTTTTTGCAACAGCGTCAGGCTTGATGATGGAGAAAGTACGTTGAACAGCCATGGTGTAACTCCAGAAACGGTAATTTACGAAAAATTAAACCCGCGAATTATACGCGGGTTCTTGGGTATTGCCTAACTGCGTAAGGGAGGCGTCAGTCCTGCTCTTCTTTCCAGGCAGTCTGGATAGCTTCCAGAACCTTTTCGCCACCGCGATCGCGCTCATCATCAAAGCCTGGCAAGGCCATGACCATGTCACGCAAAGCAACAAAATTCAGAGAATAGGGATCCATATCCGGGTTGCCGTCTGCCAACAGGATAGCGATCTCTTGCACATCAACCCATTTAAGACTCATGACACTTCCTTGAATCAGTGCGGCGCTTCGGCCGCATGGTTGAGCGAATACTTCGGAATTTCGACGGTAAGGTCTTCTGTCCCCACCTTGGCCTGACAGCTCAGGCGCGACGTCGGTTCCAGGCCCCAGGCCCTATCAAGATAGTCCTCTTCCAGCTCATCGGCCTCTTCAAGGCTATTGAAACCTTCGCGGATAATGCAGTGACACGTGGTACAGGCGTTAACGCCACCACAAGCACTCTCGATCTCAATGTGGTTGTCGTGGGCAACTTCGAGAATGGACTTGCCGGTCTCAGCCTCCACGACCATACCGTCCGGGCAATGCTCGGCGTGTGGCAGAAAAATGACCTGCGGCATCAGTTATTCCTCAATTTCATTCAGGTTGCGTCCCGCCAGGACGGCTTTCACCGTCTGGTTCATACGACGGGCGGCAAAGGCATCGGTTACTTGTGAAAGGCGCTTGGTCTGTTGTTCGATGGCATAACCATCGGTGCCTTTCATCAATTCGGCCAGTTCCTGCATCTGCAGGTCGATGACCAAGCGTTCTTCAGCATCCAGCAGGCGCTCACCGTCTGCCTCAAGCGCGCCCTGCACAGCCTCGAGAAGGCGCTGGGCATCGACTTGCTGCTCACGCAGCACCCGGGCGTTCTTGTCGTCACTGGCGTACTGGAACGAATCCTTGAGCATGCGGGCGATTTCGCCGTCCGTCAGGCCGTAGGACGGCTTGACCTGGATGCTCGCCTCGACACCCGAGCCCAGTTCACGGGCGGCCACGCTGAGCAGGCCGTCGGCGTCGACCTGGAAGGTCACGCGGATCTTCGCCGCACCCGCCACCATGGCCGGAATGCCGCGCAACTCAAAGCGCGCCAGGGAGCGGCAGTCGCTAATCAGCTCGCGCTCGCCTTGTAGCACATGAATCATCATGGCCGACTGGCCATCCTTGTAGGTGGTGAAATCCTGGGCGCGGGCGACAGGGATAGTGGTGTTGCGCGGGATCACCTTCTCCATCAACCCGCCCATGGTTTCCAGGCCCAAGGACAGCGGAATCACGTCAAGCAGCAGCAATTCGCCACCGTCGCGCTTGTTGCCTGCCAGGGTATCGGCCTGGATCGCGGCGCCAATGGCCACGACCTGATCCGGGTCGATCTCGGTCAACGGCTGGCGACCGAAGGCTTCGGCCACTGCATCGCGCACACGGGGCACGCGGGTCGAGCCGCCGACCATGACCACGGCGGCCACGTCTTCAAGCTCGACGCCGGAATCACGCACGGCGCGACGGCAGGCCTTGAGGCTGCGGGCGACCATGGGTTCGATCAGCGCATCGAAGGCATCACGGGTCAACTGAGCCGACCACGTACCGTAGACCACTTCAACCGAAGCAGCCTGGGTCAAGGCTTCCTTGGCGGCACACGCGGTTTGCAGCAGGTTACGCTGCGCACCCGGGTCCAGGTCGGCGGACAAGCCAGCGCCCTCGATGATCCAACCGGCCAGGGCATGGTCGAAATCATCACCGCCCAGGGCGCTGTCGCCACCGGTGGCCAAGACCTCGAAGACCCCGCCGGTCAGACGCAGAATCGAGATATCGAAGGTGCCGCCACCCAGGTCGTAAATGGCGACCAAGCCTTCGGCGTGCTGGTCCAGACCATAGGCCACGGCAGCGGCTGTCGGTTCGTTGAGCAGGCGCAGCACATTCAGGCCGGCAAGTTTCGCCGCGTCCTTGGTGGCCTGGCGTTGAGCGTCGTCGAAGTAGGCTGGGACGGTAATCACCGCACCCACCAAGTCCCCGCCCAAGGTGTTTTCAGCGCGCTGGCGTAAAACCTTGAGGATCTCGGCCGACACCTGCACCGGGCTTTTCGGCCCCTGCACGGTATCGATGAACGGCATATGGGATTCGCCGCCGACAAAGCGGTAAGGCAGTTGATCGCCCAGTTGCTTGACGTCGCCAAGGCCGCGCCCCATCAGGCGCTTGACCGACAGCACGGTGTTGAGCGGATCGGCGGCGGCAGCCAGCCGGGCAGACTCACCCACCTCGACGCGATCGGCGTGATAACGCACCGCGGACGGCAGGATGACCTGGCCATCGGCGTCGGCCAGGGGCTCGCTCAGGCCGCTGCGCACCGCAGCGACCAGGGAGTTGGTGGTGCCCAAGTCAATCCCCACAGCCAGGCGACGCTGGTGCGGTTGAGGACTTTGGCCGGGTTCGGCGATCTGCAGTAGGGCCATGGTAATCAGGTCTTATCTGTCTATCAGGCGTGCAACTTGGGCAGCACTGGGTTAATCGTCGAGGCGCTCTTCTAGTTGGCGCACTTCGTAGGTGAGCTTGTCGAGGAACTGCATGCGCCGCATCAGGCGTTCGGCCTGCTCGCGTTGCGCCGCATCATCCCAACAGGCAGCGAAGCTTTCGTTCAGTTCGTCCTGCGCCACCTTGAGGCGACGCTTGAACGTAGCGACTCCGGCCAGGTCGGCGCTGCCCTGCAGATCTTCAAGTTCTTCGCGCCATTGCATCTGCTGCAGAAGAAACTCTGGATCGTGCACCGTGACCTCCAGCGGCAACTCCCCACCGCCCATGGCGAGCAGATAGCGCGCACGCTTGGGAGGGCTCTTGAGCGTCTGGTAGGCCTCATTGAGGCTGGCGGACTGTTCCAGCGCCAGCCGCTGCTCGCGCTCGGTGGCCTCGGCAAAGCGGTCGGGGTGGACGCCGCGCGCCAATTCACGGTAGCGCGTGGCCAACTGGTCGAGGTCCAGGCGAAAACTCGGCTGCAACTCGAATAAGGCGAAATGACAAGGAGTACCCACAAAATGCCTCAGATATTGAAGCTTTCGCCGCAGCCACATTCACCGCGAACATTGGGATTGTTGAACTTGAAGCCTTCGTTCAACCCTTCCTTGACGAAATCCAGCTCAGTACCGTCGAGGTACGTCAGGCTCTTGGGATCGATAATCACTTTCTCGCCATGACTCTCGAACACCTGATCGTCGCTGTTCACTTCGTCGACAAACTCCAGCACGTAGGCAAGGCCGGAACAGCCTGTGGTGCGGACACCCAGGCGAATCCCATCACCCTTGCCGCGCCCGTTGAGGGAGCGTCGCACGTGTTGAGCAGCCGCTTCTGTCATGCTGATAGCCATCGGAATTCCTTACGACTCAAGCTGTGGGGGATCTCAGATCAAGCCTTTCTTCTGCTTGTAATCGCGAACGGCGGCCTTGATGGCGTCCTCGGCGAGTACGGAGCAGTGAATCTTGACCGGCGGCAGGGCCAGTTCTTCAGCCAACTGAGTGTTCTTGATGGTCTCTGCTTCATCCAGAGTCTTGCCTTTCATCCACTCGGTCGCCAGGGAGCTGGAGGCGATGGCCGAACCGCAACCGTAGGTCTTGAACTTGGCGTCTTCGATGATGCCTTGCTCGTTGACCTTGATTTGCAGGCGCATCACGTCGCCGCAGGCGGGCGCGCCGACCATGCCGGTACCGACATCAGGGTCTTCGGCGTCCATCTTGCCGACGTTGCGCGGGTTCTCGTAGTGGTCGATGACCTTTTCGCTGTAAGCCATGATTCTTAATCCTCACTCATCAGGGCCGCTCTTGAGGCCCGGTAAAAACGCCAGCGTTGATCGCCACGTTGTTACAGAACCTGTATGTGGCGGCTTCTTTATTTAGTGTGCCGCCCACTCGATCTTGGAGATATCGACACCGTCTTTGTACATGTCCCACAGCGGCGACAGGGCGCGCAGCTTGGTAACGGCCTCGCAGACTTTCTGCGCGGCGTAGTCGATTTCTTCTTCGGTGGTGAAACGGCCGAAGGTGAAGCGGATCGAGCTGTGTGCCAACTCGTCGTTGCGGCCCAGGGCGCGCAGCACGTAGGAAGGCTCCAGGGACGCCGAGGTACAGGCCGAACCGGAGGAAACCGCGAGGTCCTTGAGCGCCATGATGAGCGACTCGCCTTCCACGTAGTTGAAGCTCAGGTTCAGGTTGTGCGGAACGCGCGCGGTCAAGCTGCCGTTGACGTACAGCTCTTCCAGGCCTTCGACCTGTTTGAAGAAACGGTCGCTCAGCGCCTTGATGCGTACGTTTTCGGCGGCCATGTCTTCCTTGGCCACGCGGAACGCCTCACCCATGCCCACGATCTGGTGCGTCGCCAGGGTGCCCGAACGCATGCCGCGCTCGTGACCGCCGCCGTGCATGGTCGCCTCGAGGCGAACACGCGGTTTGCGGCTCACGTAGAGCGCCCCAATGCCTTTGGGGCCGTAGGTTTTGTGGGCAGAGAACGACATCAGGTCGACTTTGAGCTTGGCCAGGTCGATTTCAACCTTGCCGGTGGACTGTGCCGCATCGACGTGCAGCAGCACACCTTTGGAACGGGTCAGTTCGCCAATAGCCGCGATGTCGTTGATGGTACCGATTTCGTTGTTGACGTGAATCACCGAAACCAGAATGGTGTCGTCGCGCAGCTCTGCGGCGATCATTTGCGGGGTCACGATGCCGTCTTCGCGAGGCTCGATGTAGGTGACTTCGAAGCCTTCACGCTCCAGTTGGCGCATGGTGTCCAGGACGGCCTTGTGCTCAATCTTGGTGGTAATCAGGTGCTTGCCCTTGGTGGCATAGAAGTGCGCGACGCCCTTGATTGCCAGGTTGTCGGACTCGGTGGCACCCGAGGTCCAGACGATTTCACGCGGGTCGGCGTTGACCAGATCGGCGACCTGGCGACGAGCATTTTCCACGGCCTCTTCGGCTTTCCAGCCGAACACGTGGGAGCGGGACGCCGGGTTACCGAAGTTTCCGTCGACCAGCAGGCACTCACTCATCTTTTGCGCAACACGCGGATCGACCGGGGTGGTTGCGGAGTAATCAAGGTAAATCGGCAATTTCATGGACTTTCTCCTAAATCAGGCTGGCTGGCGTGCCGCTAGCTCTTTGGCTGTCATTCGACGGCGGACGCTTCAATCTTGTCCAGACGCGGCACCTTGCTGTTGCAGCGGCGCTGGTCCTGACGCTGGGCCACTTCTTGCACCTCACGGCGAGTCACAAGATCGGCCAAGCTGATACCACTCAGAAATTCATGGATCTGCAAACTCAAGTCGCACCACAAATGGTGGGTCAGGCAGGTATCGCCGGCATGGCAATCGCCCAGCCCCTGGCATTTGGTGGCATCGACCGATTCGTTGACTGCGTCGATTACCTGGGCTACTTGGATGCCCTGCATATCACGTGATAGCTGGTAGCCACCACCCGGGCCGCGCACACTGGACACCAGGTTGCTACGGCGCAACTTGGCGAAAAGCTGTTCGAGGTAGGACAGGGAAATGCCTTGGCGCTCGGAGATATCGGCCAGGGACACCGGGCCATGCTGCGCGTGTAACGCCAAGTCGAGCATGGCGGTCACGGCGTATCGGCCTTTTGTAGTCAGTCGCATGGACAAGTACCACGGAGTTTCGGAATGAGGGCGAGTATGCAATTCCCGAGTATTTAAGTCAACTATAAGACCTAGTACTTTAGTCAGGATTACCCGCAAAAAGAGCGCGCGAATGATAGCAGGGTCTGCCGGGTAATGGCACACGCCCGACAAGCAGGCACGTCAACTGCCGGTGCCGCGACCGGAAGTCGCGGCACCAACACCTCAGCCGGCCTGATCTTCCCGCCCCTTGACCTCGGCGAAGTCCTCGTCGCGCAGCACCGGTAGGTCCTTGGCGCAGTAGCTGCTGCCCAGTTCGGTCAGGGCGCCACACATACCCTCCAGGCGCCCATCTACCGCTTGCAGGTGATCGAGCAGTTGCCCAATCGCCCGCGCCACCGGGTCCGGCATGTCCTCACTGACCCCATAAGCATCGAAGCCGAGCTTCTCGGCCATGGCCTTACGCTTGGCGTCCTGCTCGGCATCAGACTTGATAATGATGCGCCCAGGAATCCCAACCACCGTCGCCCCGGCCGGTACAGCCTTGGTCACCACGGCGTTGGAGCCAACTTTCGCCCCAGCCCCCACGGTGAACGGCCCGAGCACCTTGGCGCCCGCACCCACGACCACGCCGTCTTCCAGGGTCGGGTGGCGCTTACCCTTGTTCCAACTAGTACCGCCAAGGGTCACACCCTGGTAGAGAGTCACGTCGTCGCCGATTTCAGCCGTCTCGCCAATCACAATGCCCATGCCGTGATCGATAAAGAACCGACGCCCGACCTTGGCCCCCGGATGGATCTCAATTCCAGTCAGCCAGCGACCGAAGTTGGACACCAGCCGCGCCAACCACTTCCAGCCCGAACGCCAGAGCAGGCCGGCCAGGCGATGGATCCAGATTGCGTGCATGCCGGGGTAGCAGGTCAGCACCTCAAAAGCGTTACGCGCCGCCGGGTCGCGATGAAAAACACTCTGGATATCTTCACGCAAACGCTCGAACATCTTTAATCCTTCCGCTTTAGAAGCTCGCCACGGGCCGCTTTCTGGGTTTCCGTGAGGATGCCACGCAATATGTTCATTTCCGCTCGGCTGACCGAGCTGCGCCCGTACAAGCGGCGCAGGCGTGCCATCAAGTGCCGTGGCTTTTCAGGGTCGAGGAACTCAATGGCTACCAGGGTCTGCTCCAGGTGCTCGTAAAAGCGCTCCAGCTCATCCATGGTCGCCAATTCACCGCTTTTGGTGGACGCCACTTCATCCTTCTCGACCTTGCTCGGCTGGCCTTGTGCCGCCAGCCAAGCCATGCGCACCTCATAGCTCAACACCTGCACCGCCGCCCCCAGGTTCAGCGAACTGAACTCAGGGTCGGAGGGGATATGCACATGGTAATGACATCGCTGCAGCTCCTCGTTGGTCAGGCCGGAATCTTCGCGACCGAACACCAGAGCGATTTCAGCACCCTCGCCCGCCTCTTCCACGACCTTGGCACCGCACTCGCGCGGGTCGAGCAACGGCCAGGGGATACGGCGGTCACGCGCACTGGTGCCCAGCACCAGGTTGCAGCCCACCAAAGCATCTTCCAGGGTGGCGACCACTTGCGCATTGGCCAGGATGTCGTTGGCGCCGGACGCTCGGGCGTCGGCCTCGTGGTGCGGAAACAAACGCGGCTCCACCAGCACCAGGCGCGTCAGCCCCATATTTTTCATGGCGCGCGCCACCCCGCCGATGTTCCCGGGATGACTGGTATTGACCAAGACCACACGAATGTTCTGCAGCAAGGGAGGCGCTCTCGGACAAGGGGAAAGGGGGCAAATATTACAGAACAGACTAAGGTTATGCCACGAAAGCGAACGTCGGCCTTCATCTACACGAACTTTCTGCTAGAATGCTCGGCTTTCTTTAACAACCTTAGGTGACACATCCATGCAGCCCATGCTGAATATCGCGCTGCGCGCCGCCCGCAGCGCCAGTGAATTGATTTTCCGCTCCATCGAGCGCCTGGATACCATCAAGGTCGACGAAAAAGACGCCAAGGACTATGTGTCCGAAGTTGATCGCGCTGCCGAGCAGAAGATCATCGACGCGTTGCGCAAGGCTTATCCAACCCACGCCATCCTCGGCGAAGAAACCGGCATGCACGCCGGCAGCGGCGAAGGTGAAGACTACCTGTGGATCATCGACCCACTGGACGGCACCACCAATTTCCTGCGCGGCGTTCCCCATTTCGCCGTGAGCATCGCCTGCAAATACCGCGGTCGCCTAGAACACGCAGTGGTCCTGGACCCGGTACGCCAGGAAGAATTCACCGCCAGCCGTGGCCGTGGCGCCCAGCTCAACGGTCGTCGCCTGCGTGTCAGCGGCCGTACCAGCCTGGACGGTGCCCTGCTGGGCACGGGCTTCCCGTTCCGCGATGACCAGATGGACAACCTCGACAACTACCTGGGTATGTTCCGCAGCCTGGTCGGCCAGACCGCCGGCATCCGCCGCGCTGGCGCCGCAAGCCTGGACCTGGCCTACGTCGCTGCTGGCCGCTACGACGCCTTCTGGGAGTCGGGCCTGTCCGAGTGGGACATGGCTGCCGGTGCCCTGCTGATCCAGGAAGCGGGCGGCTTGGTGAGCGACTTCACTGGCGGCCACGACTTCCTTGAAAAAGGCCACGTCGTCGCCGGCAACACCAAATGCTTCAAAGCAGTCCTGACGGCCATCCAGCCGCACCTGCCGCCATCGCTCAAGCGCTAAGCGAGCGGGCATAAAAAAAGCACCTTTCGGGGTGCTTTTTTTTGACCTTTTTAAGGCTGGCAGCCTTTACTGCTCGTTCTGCCCCAGGATCAACTGGCCTTCCTTATTGACCGGAATCTGGTTGCCCGGATCGCGATCCATCCGCACCTTGCCTTCCTTGCCATCCAATGAATAGCGCACATCGTAGCCCACGACCTTGTCGCTGATGTCGTTGACCGTGTTGCAGCGCGTCTGGGTGGTGGTGTAGGTATCACGGTTCTGCATACCTTCCTGAACCTTGTTGCCGGCATAGCCGCCGCCGACCGCACCTGCAACCGTGGCTATCTTCTTGCCATTACCGCCACCGATCTGATTGCCCAGCAAGCCACCCGCTACCGCACCCAGCACCGTGCCGGCAATCTGGTGTTGATCCTTGACCGGGGCCTGACGGGTGACCGTGACGTCCTTGCAAACCTCGCGAGGGGTCTTGATCTGGGTCTTGACCGGCTCCACCGCCAATACTTGCGCATACTCAGGGCCGCTATTTACCAGGCTGTAGGTGGCAACAGCACCCCCGGCAGTCACACCGACAGCACCCAATACCGCACCAACCAGCAACGACTTGTTCACATGAACCTCCTGACCATCACAAGCGGGACATGCCCGCGCTTCTCCCAGCCTTGGAGCATAAAAAAAGGCGCGAGTTCAACACTCGCGCCTTTTACGTACCGCCAGGGGAGACGATGCCTACGGGCGCTCGTCCACTTCCTTCTCGGTATTGGCTACGGGGATCAAGTCCTCGGAGCTCAGGTTCAGCCAGATCAACACCACGTTGGCGATATAGATCGACGAGTAGGTACCCGCCAACACACCCACGAACAAGGCGATGGAGAAGCCCCACAGGTTATCGCCACCAAACACCAGCAAGGCCACGATCGCCAGCAAGGTGGAGATGGAGGTGGCCATGGTGCGCAGCAGGGTTTGCGTGGTCGAGATGTTGATGTTCTCGATCAGGCTCGCCTTGCGCAGCACCCGGAAGTTCTCCCGCACCCGGTCGAATACCACGATGGTGTCGTTGAGCGAGTAGCCGATAATCGCCAACACCGCCGCCAGCACCGTCAGGTCGAAGGTGATCTGGAAGAACGCCAGGATCCCCACGGTCACAATGACGTCGTGGATCAACGACACAATGGCGCCGACCGCGAATTTCCACTGAAAGCGGAACGCCAGGTAGATCAGGATGCCGCCCAATGCCATCAGCATGCCGAGGCCGCCCTGGTCGCGCAGCTCTTCACCAACCTGCGGGCCGACGAACTCGACGCGCTTGACCTGGGCCGGGTTGTCACCGCCCACTTTCTGCAGCGCCTCGGCCACCTGGTGACCCAGTTGCGGGTCTTCGCCCGGCATGCGCACCAGCAGGTCGGTGGTGGCGCCAAAGCTCTGCACCACCGCATCTTCGTAACCTGCGGCAACCAATTGGGAGCGAACCTTCATCACGTCCGCCGGACGCTCGTAGGTCAGCTCGATCAGCGTGCCGCCGGTAAAGTCCAAGCCATAGTTCAAGCCCTTATGGAACCAGCTGAACAACGCCAGAACGGTAAGGACCACAGTGACGCCGAACGCAACGTTGCGAACGCCCATGAAGTTGATAGTACGTAACATGGCAGCCCCTTAAATCCACAACTTCTTGAAGTCACGACCGCCGAAGATCAGGTTGACCATCGCGCGGGTCACCATGATGGCCGTGAACATCGAGGTAAAGATCCCGAGGGACATGGTCACCGCAAAGCCTTTGACCGGGCCGGTGCCCATGGCAAAGAGGATCCCGCCGACCAACAAGGTAGTCAGGTTGGAGTCCAGGATCGCAGTGAATGCCCGGCCGAAGCCTTCGTTGATTGCCCGCTGCACCGTCATCCCGGCCGCGATTTCCTCACGGATCCGCGAGAAGATCAGAACGTTGGCGTCCACCGCCATACCCATGGTCAGCACGATACCGGCGATACCCGGCAGGGTCAGGGTTGCCCCCAGCAGCGACATCAGGGCCAGCAGCAGCACCATGTTCACCGCCAGCGCGACCGTGGCAATGATGCCGAAGAAGCGGTAGATGGCAATGATGAACAGCGACACGAACAACATGCCCCACAGCGAGGCGTCGATACCCTTGGTGATGTTGTCAGCACCCAGGCTCGGGCCGATGGTGCGCTCTTCAGCGAAGTACATCGGCGCCGCCAGACCACCCGCACGCAACAACAGCGCGAGCTCGGAGGATTCGCCCTGGCCGTTGAGGCCGGTAATGCGGAACTGCGCACCCAGCGGCGACTGGATGGTCGCCAGGCTGATGATGCGTTTCTCTTCCTTGAAGGTCTGCACCGGCACGTCTTTCTCGACGCCGTTGACCATTTGCTTGGTGTAAGTGGTGACCGGACGCTGTTCGATGAAGATCACCGCCATGCTGCGCCCGACGTTGCTGCGCGTGGCGCGGCTCATCAGTTCACCGCCATGGCCATCGAGGCGGATATTCACTTCCGGCGTGCCCTGCTCACCGAAACCCGCCTTGGCGTCAGTCACCTGATCGCCAGTGATGATGAGGCCGCGCTCGATCAACGCTGGAGGACGATTGCCCTCGCGGAATTCAAAGGACTCGGAAGTAGCCTTCGACGCACCCGGCTCGGCGGCCAGGCGGAACTCAAGGTTGGCCGTCTTGCCCAGGATACGCTTGGCTTCAGCGGTGTCCTGCACACCCGGCAGCTCAACCACGATACGGTTGGCGCCCTGGCGCTGAACGATAGGTTCGGCAACACCCAGCTCATTGACGCGGTTACGTACCGTGGTCAAGTTCTGTTTGATGGAGTATTCGCGGATTTCCGCCAGCTTGGCCGGGGTCATCGCCAGACGCAGCACCGCCTGACCGTTGAGGTCGGCCGGAACGATGTCGAAATCAGTGAAGCTCTTACGGATCAGGGCACGGGCCTGTTCGCGGGTCGCTTCGTCAGCGAAGCCCAGCTGGATGGCGCCATCGAGTTGCGGCAGGCTGCGATAACGCAGGCGCTCTTTGCGCAGCAGGCTCTTGACGTCGCCTTCGTAGACTTTCAGACGAGCATCCAGGGCTTTGTCCATGTCCACTTCCAGCAGGAAGTGCACGCCACCGGACAAGTCCAGGCCCAGCTTCATCGGGTGCGCACCGAGGTTGCGCAGCCACTGGGGCGTGGTTTGGGCCAGGTTCAGCGCGACTACGTAGTCATCGCCCAACGCCTTGCGCACCACATCCTTGGCCGGAAGTTGATCCTCTTGCTTGGTCAGGCGGATCAGCCCGCCCTTGCCGCTTTCGGCCAGCGAAGAAGCCTTGACCGTGATCCCGGCATCGGCCAGGGCCTTGCTCGCGCGATCCAGATCAGCCTGGTTGACCTTCAGCGCAGTGCTCGCACCGCTGACCTGAATGGCCGGATCGTCAGGATATAAATTGGGAGCGGAATAAATAATACCGATCGCCAGCACCGCCAGGATCAGTATGTATTTCCACAGAGGGTATTTGTTCAGCATCACGCCGCCCGCTTATGAAGCGGGGCGCCTTGCGCGCCCCGTCGATTGAGTAGAAGTTGAAACTTAGATCGCTTTGAGCGTGCCTTTAGGCAGCGTGGCGGCAATAGCGCCTTTCTGGAACTTCATTTCCACGGTATCGGAAACTTCCAGTACTACGAAGTCATCCGCAACTTTGGTGATCTTGCCGGCGATACCGCCAGTGGTCACAACTTCATCACCCTTCTGCAAGCTGCTCAGCAGGTTCTTCTGCTCTTTGGCGCGCTTGGCCTGTGGACGCCAGATCATCAGGTAGAAGATGACCAGGAAACCGACCAGGAAGATCCATTCAAAGCCACCACCCATAGGGGCGGCAGCCGGTGCAGCGGCGTCAGCCATGGCATTAGAGATAAAAAAGCTCATTTAGCACTCCAGTTGCAAAATTAGTGTCTTGAAAGGTTGGAAACTCAGTCCAGCGGCGGCACGGGAAGCCCGCGTTTGGCATAGAAGGCATCGACAAAGGCGGCCAATGTACCCTGTTGAATAGCCTCGCGCAAACCAGCCATAAGCACTTGGTAATGGCGCAAATTGTGGATCGTATTCAACATGCTGCCCAGCATTTCGCCGCACTTGTCCAGATGATGCAGATAGGCACGGGAGAAGTTCTGGCAGGTATAGCAATCGCAGGTCGGATCCAGTGGCGAATCATCATGGCGATGGAACGCGTTACGGATCTTCAGCACGCCGGTATCGATAAACAGATGCCCATTGCGGGCATTGCGGGTTGGCATCACGCAATCGAACATGTCCACACCGCGGCGCACACCCTCAACCAGATCTTCCGGCTTGCCAACACCCATAAGGTAACGAGGTTTGTCAGCTGGCATCAGCCCCGGTAGGTAGTCCAGCACCTTTATCATCTCGTGCTTGGGCTCGCCCACCGACAGCCCGCCAATGGCCAGGCCGTCAAAGCCGATCTTGTCCAGGCCCTCAAGCGAGCGCTTGCGCAAGCTTTCGTGCATGCCGCCCTGGACGATACCGAACAGCGCCGCCGTGTTGTCGCCATGGGCATTCTTCGAGCGCTGCGCCCAGCGCAGCGACAGTTCCATGGAGATCCGCGCCACGTCTTCATCGGCCGGGTACGGCGTGCATTCGTCGAAAATCATCACGATGTCTGAGCCCAGGTCACGCTGGACCTGCATCGACTCTTCAGGCCCCATGAACACCTTGGCGCCGTCCACCGGTGAAGCGAAGGTCACGCCCTCCTCCTTGATCTTGCGCATGGCGCCCAGGCTGAACACCTGGAAACCACCGGAATCGGTGAGGATCGGGCCTTGCCACTTCATGAAATCGTGCAGGTCACCGTGCTTCTTGATGACTTCCGTGCCCGGGCGCAACCACAGGTGGAAGGTGTTGCCCAGGATGATCTCGGCGCCCGTGGCGACGATGTCCCGCGGCAGCATGCCCTTGACCGTGCCATAGGTGCCCACCGGCATGAACGCCGGGGTCTCGACAGTGCCACGCGGGAAGGTCAGGCGACCGCGACGGGCCTTGCCGTCGGTGGCCAACAGTTCAAATGACATACGACTCATACGGTTTCCTCTGGGCCGCGCGGCGCCGGATTACGGGTGATGAACATCGCATCACCGTAGCTGAAAAAGCGGTACCCCTGCTCGACCGCCGCCGCATAGGCAGCCATGGTCTCGGGGTAACCGGCGAACGCCGAAACCAGCATCAAGAGCGTGGATTCGGGCAAATGGAAATTGGTCACCAGGGCATCGACCACATGGAACGGCCGCCCAGGGAAGATAAAGATATCGGTGTCGCCACTGAACGGCTTGAGCACACCGTCACGGGCCGCGCTCTCCAGGGAACGCACGCTGGTGGTACCCACCGCCACCACCCGGCCACCACGGGCACGGCACGCCGCCACCGCATCCACTACGTCCTGGCCGACTTCCAACCACTCACTGTGCATGTGGTGGTCTTCAAGGCGCTCGACACGCACCGGCTGAAAAGTCCCCGCCCCCACGTGCAGGGTCACGAACGCAGTCTCTACGCCCTTGGCCGCAATCGCCGCCAGCAGCGCCTGATCGAAATGCAGCCCCGCCGTCGGCGCTGCCACCGCCCCCAGGCGCTCGGAATACACCGTCTGATAACGCTCGCGGTCAGCGTCCTCGTCCGGGCGGTCTATATAAGGAGGCAAGGGCATGTGCCCGACGCGGTCGAGCAACGGCAGCACTTCTTCGGCAAACGCCAACTCGAACAGCGCATCGTGACGCGCCAGCATCTGCGCCTCGCCACCGCCATCGATGAGAATCTGCGACCCCGGCTTAGGCGACTTGCTCGACCGCACATGGGCCAGCACGCGATGGCTGTCCAGCACCCGCTCCACCAGAATTTCCAACTTGCCGCCGGACGCTTTCTGGCCAAACAACCGCGCCGGAATCACCCGGGTATTGTTGAACACCATCAAATCGCCCGGGCGCAAATGCTCAAGCAAATCAGTGAATTGACGGTGTGCAAGGGCGCCGCTGACCCCGTCCAGGGTCAACAGGCGACTGGCATGACGCTCGGCCAAAGGGTGGCGGGCAATCAGCGAATCAGGGAGTTCGAAAGTAAAGTCAGCAACGCGCATGATGGGGTTCGTCTAGCAGGGCCGGGAAGTCTAGCGGAAATAGCGAAAATAGACCACGAAACCTGATTGACCAACGGTATTCACCTCTCTATACTTCGCCGCCATTGAGCCCTGATGGCGGAATTGGTAGACGCGGCGGATTCAAAATCCGTTTTCGAAAGGAGTGGGAGTTCGAGTCTCCCTCGGGGCACCATAATTTTCCTTGTAAATCAAGGACTTAGAGAAGGGGTAGAAAGAAATTTCTACCCCTTTTTCTATCCAAAAAATCTATCCATTCTCTACCCTTTTCCCCGGAAAATGCGGCTTCCATCAGCACCCACCGCTCAATCAAACCAATCACAAAATCACGAAAGTCAACAGATTTTTAGCCAATACCCCAAAAAACCTTATGTATTCATCAAGGTCATTTTGAACGGTTGCATCTACCCACCTGCTGATGTAACCCACACTTCCTAAAGAAATTCCGCTCGCAGCCGAAATAATATTGATATTTTTCTCTCTACATGGAGTTCTGATGGCAAATTTAATTATCACAATTATTGCTCTGATCGCTGCCGCATTGGTCGCCCCAATTGTTTGGTGGGTATTTCCCTACTGCGTATCTAAGGCCGAACGGTATCGGACAGATGCTGCGGGACTTCTCCTAAAAAGAATAGCGTGTGCATTAGGGGGAGGCTTTTTAGCCTTCATGGGAATACAGCAAATGCTAGGCGGGTCGTTCTCAAAAGAACAATCTAACAGTGAACTAAAAAAGCAAATTCAAGCCAGTTACACCAGTCAGCCAGCAGTGCGAACCAATGAAGCATCGAAGTCAACTCTCACTGCTCAGGGGAACCCTGTAAATGATAACGGTATCGAGGGGAATTGGGCGGGCCAGCTGGAAGGGCAAGGCGAACTTAGTATTAGAAGAGGTCCTAGTAGTTATCAATTTTCCTTGACGGTCGAGTCAGAAGCAGGTGAGGGACCAGTTTGTAGCGGTGAAGTCAGTGGCGAGATCCCTCTACAGGGGGAGTTCAAGACTTTTCGGGATGCGGAGACAGGCTGCCGTATCGATTTTTCCTTTAAGGGAAGATTAGTAGAACTCTCTGAGATTAACTGTATGACATTCCATGGTGCGTCATGCAGCTTCGAGGGCAGCTTGCAGAAACGTTGAACCATTCCCGATACCATTGGAGAAGGGCTAAGCACCTATTTTAGTAGAGTGTATTAAGCCATATACCAATAAATGCATTCATCAATAACCCGGCAAGGTTGTTTGGAGCGGTTGAACTTGTTCAAGCGTGAAAAATGACCAGATGAATGGAATTGATAGTACATTAATTTTTAAAATCCCAAGCACACGATTGAACCCTAAATCAACAAATAAGGTTCCACCCTAAATATATTTTCGATTTACTATTGACAAGGTTTTATATTGATTTCAAGCCAAAACCTGACCATGTCAAATAATTAAAACTCAACAAAACAGTAAAAAATCCAAAAATATCCTCCAACGTTATTTTTTGCCAACTTACGGAAATTGGCAAATTATGACGTATTTGAATTTCTCGTATTGTTATACACAAGCGTTAAATCCCCCTCAAAAAACGGCGGTTCCATCTGTTTTAATTTTCATAAATTTTACTAGCCAACCTGCCTTTGGCTCTTATCATGCGAACACAGTTCGCAATTACCAGATGCTTTTGACTTTAGCTTTTCTTGGATAACTCTTAAATAAGTGTCGCAAGCTGATTTTATGGGTTTTCTTGGACGTTTTTAACTTTCAAAAAAATCAACTCTTTTCAATGTTGACGTTAGAAACTATGTATTTATTTGACAATCATGCTCGGCATGCTATTTGTATTAGTAATGAACAATAAAAGCTTGCATGATATTTATTCCACAACGCATAACCCTTAAAAATCTCACCCCTGAATTTTTCTTTGCAGAATGTGAAAGGCAGTATTTTTTTGAGCGAGCCATCGAAAAAAAGATGACTTCAAAAGAGTATTTTGAAAATAAGCTAAATAACTCATCAAAAAGAAAATGTTCAAGATTAGCCAAGGAAATAAAAAGCATTAAGGATAAGTTCAACTGGGTTGCCAATTGCGGCGAATATAAATGCTGGAAAATACAAAATAAATACGTTCTTAACGGCGACTTGAACGAAATTGTAAAAAATATCGCGTTTGTTTTCGAGAGAATTCAAGAGCAACTGATAATAAAGCAGAGAAACCTTAAAAACGATGAATCCGGCGAGAGTATTTTTTCACGCATAAAAAATGATTGGGATATTGGTTATGGTATCAAAATAAAGGATATTAAAGGGTCAACTATAAAAGACAAGCTCATCAATATTGCCGATGAAAGAAAACTTAAATCACAAATAAAAAGAATACAAAAACAAAGAAACGAACTTATGAAGCTGCACTCAGGGTTGATTGGTTCAGGTCGAACATTTGAGATTTGTAGTGATGAAGTTGTTCGAGATAGAGACGCCGCAGAACAAAAACAATATGAATATATATTGAGCAAATACGTTGTTTATGCAGACCATAAGAAAGTCCCACTATCAAAAGTAGTGAGCACTGAAAAACAAAGATTTGCTGAGATATATGTTCAAGTTTCATCGTTGGACACCTACGCCAAACGACTTGACTATAAGCCTCTATTTATCACTTTCACCGCTCCGGCAAGATTTCACCCAAAGCCGTCGAAAGGTGCCAGTTCTTGGGACGGTTCAACCCCAAAGGATAGCAATGATTACTTGAAAGGCTTATGGAATGCTTTTAGAAAAGACATTCATAGACATAAGATTGAGATGAATGGTTTCTGGGCTGTCGAGCCACACAAAGACCAGTGCTTTCACAAGCACGCTTTAATGTATGTTAATAGGAAGCATTATGATGAACTAGTAATCTTGATTAATAAGCATTTTAGACACTCGGAAAACGCCGTAAGAATAGAAGATATAGACACAAAGAAAAGCAAGGCAACATCATACGTGATGAAGTATCTAACTAAGTCGTTTAACATGGACTTTGAACTGAAAGACGGCGTTTTAAATATTGACAAGCTAGAAATCTCAAATCATAAAAAAGTTAGGGCTGTTCAAGCTTTATGGTCTGTTCGTCGATACGCAATGTTCGGCGTTAAAAACACGCTTTCATTATGGCGAGAACTTAAAAGAAAATCATTCTTGAAGGGAAAAAATGAAGCTCTTGATAAGGCGTTCATGTTTGTTGAAAGAAACGACTTTATAGGCTTCTCTATGTTTGTTAATGGAAAGCTTAAAATAAGGAGGGTTTTTAATGAAATTCAAATTATGAAAAATGATTTGCTGGGTGATGTATTTAGCAAAAGCCTAATAGGTAAATACATAATTGATTTGGAAACGAACGAAGTGATTGATATTAAATCCACTTGCAAGATTATCGATGCATCATCGCTTGATAGTGCGGCCATCTAATAAATACATACTTATCTATTGATTTGCTAGAATGCCATGTTATATTGAAGCTAGGACATGGGATAATAATCAATATGAAATTAATAAGAGTGGCTAGCGGAAAAAAAGAAGTTTTAAAATTCATTAAAAAGTTGGGCATCGATGGTATGTATGAAAACATTAGAAGTATACACAACAATAGTGAATGCGATTTATTTTATGATACCGTGGATGGCGAGTTCAAAGCGTTAGTAGACCAAAGTAAGGTTCCGTATGAGTATTGGGATAACTGCTTGAAGATGTAATCGGTCGGATAGACTATCAGCCAGCTAATGCTGGTTTTTTCGTGCCCGAATTTTGTCATCAAAAATATGTATTTATTTGACTACGCTTTAATTTGTGCTCTAATAAATATATATAAATAAAAAGGGGCACCATGAAAAAGACAAAATCAAGCTTAAAGCCTTGTACAATTGTACTGAACGCTGAAATACTCAATCAATTCAAATTGGTCGCAAAAGAACACAAGTTTCCCTTGTCTCGTTTTTTAAATGACTGCATGAAAGAGTATTTGAATGTAAGCCGGGTTAACGGGTTCAATAAAGATGTAACGCTACAAGTGGGGATTCGAAACTTTCAAAGCCAAGACAAATAAAAGCCCTGATAGGGCTATTTTTTTAACTGTGGTTTTAAGTCAAACGCTACCGCTCTTTTGTTTGCCATATGTGCTTTAAAAGCTTGTTCAAGCTGTTTTGCTGCCGTTGGGTCTCTTTCACTAATTTCATCAAACATCTTATAAAAATCCTGTCTTAAATTATATTGGCGTTTAATTTCACCTTTTCTCTCATAGATAAGATTTTGTTTGTCCATGTATCTATGGCCCGCAATGTCGCTTTTACTGTTTCCAGTAAATAGTGTTTTTTCAAGCTTTTTCTGTATACCTTCAAATGCTTCCACGAGTTCATCATTAGAATATGTTGAATAGTCACCTTCAACCTTATCGCTTTCAGGCTCTGGAAGCAGCTCTGGTGCCATAGGTGTGTAAAGCTCGTCTACGACAGGCTCGGCTGATTTTGACGGTTCTATGGCTTCCTTAGGAGCTTGTGCGACTGGTATATGGTTGGGGGTTTCAAACTCGCTCATCAACTCATCTATCAAGTCGTCATTGGTGGCTGCAACCTGTTCTTGTTCAACCTGCTTTGTTGGTTCTACTGGCTTCGCTGGTGTGGTTTGAACAGGTGGAGCAATGACTGGCTCAACTGGCTTAGGTGGCTTAGGTGGCTCTACGGCCGCCGTAGGGGCTTCTGGTGCTGGTTGTGGTTTAGGTTCTGGCTTCTTGTTCATAGAAGCGTATTGCTCTTGGATTTTCTTCAATTCTTCAAGGTCTGCTGGTGTAGGTTTGTAACCTTCAAGCTTGAACCCTTTGGCTTCCAATCCCATTAACTGAAATTCAAGCCATATATTTTTCTTAAAGAAATCAGGGCCATTCACTGTGAATGATTTTGGTGGTTTGGCGTCAGCAACAAGCCTTTGAATGCCAGCCTTTGCTGACTGTCTTGATAAGTCATGAAATGAAACTTTTGACGGGTCTTTGTAATACTCGAATGATTTCTTGCTGCTGGCTGAATTATAGAAATATTCAACCTTGTCACTATGCTGAATAAACTTGAACTTGGTGGCAAGCACTGAGTTCGGTTTAATCTTTTTCATGTAGTCAGGTGCTGCTTCATTGGAAGCAATAAAACAATCTTCGTATTTCTTAACGTTGTGCTTATTTTTCAAAGTCTGCTCAAAGCCACTGTCATCACCTAGTTTCGCTTTAAGTGTTTTGTAAGATAGGCCAAGCTCGGATGCTTTGAATATCTGGTCTTTATGTTGAATGGAAAAGGAAGTTTTCCCATTATAGATAACGTTGTATCCGTTATCTGCGATTTTGTTTATGAAGTCACTCGGAGAGCTAGACTGTTGCAGTAAAATTTTTAAGTCAGTCTTCATTTCTTCTTTATTAGAAATAATCCCGCGTATTTCAAGCATGCGTTCATTTGATGATGGTTTTTTGTCGGCGTATTTTTTGTTTATTAAGTCTTTCTTTTGCTCCGCTGTTTTGTCTTTATATTTTGAATTATTGTTCAAGGTATCAATGTCTCTTGATATTCTATTTTTGGGAGCAATCAAGTTGTGTTTCTTTTCTAGATGTTCGCACTCTCTTTCTATATTGCGATAGTCGTTGCTGACGTTGTAGCATTTACCATCAAAGTCTTTTATTGCCCATACAATATGAACATGAACCTCATCTGTATCAATGTGAACGCCTAACGAATACTTTCTGTTTGAAAGTTTGTGCGTGGCTTCATAAAGTTCTTTTGCAATATCTCGGGCTTGCTCTGGTGTAATATTGTCATTCGTATGAAAGCTAACAACATCGTGCTGGGTTCTAACTGATTGCTTTCTACCTTTCTTGCTGTCAGTAACATCGCTTTCAATTGATTGTGATATTGCTTTCGCAATCTCTTTCTTTGAAGCATTCAAAGGCGTGTAAATATTTGACTCGAATAAAACGCAGCCTTCCTCTTTATTGAAGTATTTGGCTGTTTTGTAAATCGCTGATTTAGATTTTTGAGTGCTTAGCCTTTCACGTATCATGACTTACCTACGTTTCTTAATGTCTCCTTTTTTAATTTGTCCAGCTTTTTAGTAAGTATAGTTATATTTTGGTCGAGTTCAGTTAGCCTTTTTAGAATATCAAAAGGGGGTGCCTCATTAGCATTCAGGCTTTTAGCTATTTGATTTAGGTTGTTTCCATATCCGCCCAGAAACCTTTCAATTTTATCAATGTCTTGTCTAAGCTCAGGATTGGTGATTTCAATAATTGAATTGATGCCATTATTGATAATGTGGGAAATAAAGCCGGACTGGCTTTTGTGTATAATTTTTCTTTCGTGCTCAATCTTTTCGTAATCACTTTCGGATATTCTTACATTCATCTGTCTTGGTTTTTTATTATCATTCATACATTCCTCATGGTTGTTGATTTTAATTTTTCAAACGTAGTGCGAAAAATCGAGCGTAAATGTAAGCAACGAACGAAGTGAGGTGCTATACATTTACATTGCTCGCATATAAAGAATTCAAACTACTAATATCAAGATAACATATATTAAAATGTTTTCAAGTTGTATAGCTTTCAATAAGCCAGATAACAAAGAATGAGAGCGTATAGCAACGTATAGCAAGCATTAAAAAGGCCACCTTAAATGGTAGCCTTATAATTGACAGCGACAATGACAAACTAGACTGAAAATTTATATTGCAGGTATCTAACAGCATCCATTTTTGATGCTGGGGTCGGGCCTTCGGAATACCTATCAAAAGTCATTCGTAGCAATCCGTCAGCCTTGTGACCAACCAACGAGATAATGATAAGGTTCTTAACGTCAGCACGTTCTAATGTAGTAATTACGGTTTTCCGTATGCTATGGAAAACACATTTCTTGTCAAATCCTAAATCTGTTTTGAAAATTGAAAATTGATTGCCTAAACCTTTCGATTTAGTTTCATACTTCCCGCCTTTGCTTGTTTTCAATAGATAACCATCGTCCGATGAATTGACAAGCCGTTTCACTGTTTTCATGAGAACCGGATGGATTGGCACAAAACGAACGGATGCTTGTGTTTTACCTTCTGTAATATGAAAACAATCCACACCATCCTCTTTAACAACTGACGATGTTTTCAAACGACAAATTTCTTCAATCCGTGCTCCCGTGTAGGCCGCTATCTCAATCAAATCTGCTAATTGACGCTTTCCTTTTTCAACTGCCTTACTATGTAGGGTATCAACCTCGTCCGCCGTAAAAGCACGTCTTTCATCTTCTTTGAGTGTCCCACGCCTAACTTGGCTCAATTCATGATTTTTGAAAGGATTGATTGGGTAACGTTCTTTGAATGGTGGTTCTTTTTTAATCAAGAAATTATAGAAGGCATTGAAGGAAAACAAATATTGTTTCTTGGTTTTCGGTTCGAGATTTTTTGAAATCAAGAATGACGCAACTGCTTCATAGTCCAAAAGAAGGTTTTCGGACTTTAAAAACGCATCAAGTGCTTTAATTCTCTTAATATGTCTATCCACGGTATTCAAATCAACTTTCCGTTGATTTAATTCATAGTTAAAGAACGCATCAAGGCGACTTTTGAAAAATGGTGTTTTTGGAGAGTAGTCTGAGCGACCTGCCGCTATATCAATTGCCTCATTAACAAGGTCGATGCTCAGCTTTTTGTCATGTGCATACTGGATGACTTCAAAACCCATTTTTGTTTCATTGGTGGCGGGTTTTCCTTGAACTTTATCAAGATTTATTGCCCGTTGATGCTTTTCAACTATTTGAAGAACATCATCACGAAAATTACCGATTTCACCGTTACGGGCTTTTTCAATTTCGGCTTTCCATTGATGTAACCATCTTAATTTAAGAACATGGGCTTCCGAGCGGTTGCCGGTTTTGAGACTTTTAGTCAGAACCTTACGCCCGGCGAAGGCTTCCCGTGCAGCCTCTGGAACGTCAAGACGGACGTGGTAGGTGCCAGATTTCAAGACTAAAAAATCGGTCATAGCAGCAGCCCTTGGCTAGTCATTTCTACCCAAAATTCTATCCAAAATTTCTACCCAAAGCCACTGAAAGCCTTTAAACTCGCGGCATTGCTGGATCTTATGATGTTTTTGAGGGAGTTCGAGTCTCCCTCGGGGCACCAAACATTAAAAAGACCTTGAAATTCAAGGTCTTTTTTTTGCCTGTAAAAAAGTGGCCGTTAAGGGCCACGCAGGCATGCGGAGGACTTTGCACCATGGAAGCGACGCTGGAGACCGTAGCGCTTTATTCACTCAAGTTGGCGTATGAGGTGGAAGGCTCCAGTCCAATCCTGCGGGACGACCCGGCCATGGATCGCTATCAGCGCGAGGTGTTCGGCTTGTTGGTGCGTCAAGCGGACGTTGGGGCCATTCAATTCAAATTGGGCGAGTGCCTGGGCTTGGCGTGCGGCGCGTTGGGCGGTGTCATGGGGCGTGAGCTGCAAAGGCTACGCGCCGAAGTTCATAGCGCACAGACCCTGGAAGCGCTCAATGCGCCGCTGATGGAACTCAAGGGTTACCTCAACGACATCCTGTGACAGGCCTTTAATACACAGCTGCTGGGCGCTGAGCCGCAGGCGCGCCTCGCCGTGTTCGGGTGGTCGATACAACATCCAGAAACATCAAGCCAATTGCCATCACTCCCCTCATCTGCTTGCATCCGCTGCTTCAAAAATCTGTCGGTTCAGGAATCAATCGATGAAAACCTTGGTAGTAGGCGCGAGCAAAGGATTGGGCAGGGCTCTGGTAGAGGGGCTTGGTGAGGCGGGAGACACGCTGATCGGTGTCTCACGTACGCGCCCGCAAGACCTGGCGAGTAAAGCGGGTGTGCAGTTGCGCTGGATCGAAGCGGATTTGGCTGAGCCGGCGCACGCAGTGCGGGCCATCGAACACGCGGTGGCCGAGGAAGGCCTGGATACGCTGATCTACAACCTGGGAATTTGGGAAGACCAGGCCTTTGATGAGGCCTACGACTTTCTGCAAGACCGCGACGAGCAACTGGAGGCCATTGTCGGTTGCAACATCACCGCGCCCATCCTGCTTATCAAACGCTTGCTGCCGAGCCTGCTCAAAAGCCCCAACCCACGGGTGATCTTCACTGGCTCCACCTCTGGCCTGCCCCAGAGCGGGCGCCCGGAGGTCACTTTCACCGCGTCCAAGTTCGCCCTGCGCGGCATGGCCGACGCCTTGCGCGAAGGCTACCGGGAGCAACGCCTTGGCGTGACATGCCTGAACCTGGGCTACCTCAATACCCAAGACCCGTTGAGCACACCGCGCGCTGTGGCCGAGCAGCGCGGTGATGGCCAGCTGATCCCGGTGCATGACGTGGTGCAGGTGGTGCGCATGGTCTTGAGCCTGTCCTCGGCCAGTTTCGTGCGGGAGCTGACCTTGCCCGCGATGCTCGACGAACGCTTCTGACCCCATGAAGTCGCGAACCTGACGCCAGCCAGGTTCGCCCCACGCCTGTGCAAACGCCGGCAAGCAGGCCAATCGGTCTCGATTGCTTCCTCAAAGCAGCCCTGAGGGCGGAGGAAAAACAACAGGGTCGCCGGCCAAAAAGCACCGATTAAAGTCGACTACTGCATTCACATTATTAATGAAGGTTATTTGGACCTAATTAATGGAAATTTATCCATAGCAAACCAATAAACATTAAAAACACAATTCAGCCCCCATGCCTCCCCGCCTAACCTTTAGCTATCAATCCGGGAGGTATTTTCATGCTCATCTTCTTCAAATCCATGGTCATCGGGCTTTGCATCGCAGCTCCGGTCGGCCCCATTGGCCTGCTGTGCATCCAGCGCAGCCTGAGCCAGGGCTGGCGCGCCGGTTTCGCCACGGGGCTGGGTGCGGCAACCGCCGACTCGATCTACGGTTTCATCGGCGCCTTGGGCATCACCGCCATCATCGCCACGCTTATCAGTTGGAAGCCTTGGCTGTGCATTTTCGGCGGGTTGTTCCTGGCCTATATCGGTTACCAGATCATCCGTTCCAAAACCGCCGCCACCGTGCTGCCGGGCGAGCGCGCCAACATGTTCAAGGCGTATTCGAGCACGTTGTTCCTGACCCTCTCCAACCCCATGACCATCCTTTCGTTCATTGCCATTTTCGCGGCGATGAGTGATGGCATGGTCAACAGCCAGCACTCGGTGGCATCGATGGTGACGGGCATCTTCCTCGGCTCCGCGGCATGGTGGCTGGGCCTGAGCGGTTTCTCGTCGGTGTTCAAGAGCCGCATCCAGGCCTCGCGGCTCAAGTTGATTAACTACCTGTCCGGCTCGACCATCACCGCCCTGGGCGCCTATCAAGTAGTGACGGGCGTGATGCTGGCCACCGCAGCCGCCTAGATCACCCGCGGCGGTTGCCCTGCTTGAAGTCCACATAGGCGCGCAAGCGGCTGACCGCCCGCTCAATCTGCTCCAAAGAAGCATTGCTGAATGACAAGCGCACCTGGGTGCTCGCCCCGTTCATCAGCGAGAACAGCGACGTGGGAAACACGATGACCTTGAACTGGTTGGCACACTCGCACATTTGCAGGTAGCCAAAGGCGAACGGTAATTGCACGTTGATGAAAAAACCGCCCGCCGGGCGGTTCCAGGTCACGCGTTGTTCAACACCCAGGCTGTAGGGAAACTCATGTTCCAGGCAATCGATCATGGTGTTTCTTTTTTGCTGGTAGGCCAACACCCGAGGCTGGTTCAGGGCCTTCAAGGAATACTGATGTTCAATCAACAGCCCCGCCACCACTGCTTGGCACAGCGCCGGCGTGTTGACCGTGACCAGGCTCTTGGCCTTGCAGAGCTGGGTGCTGAACGGCTTCACGCCCTCCCCCTCGGGCGCGACCACATAGCCCATGCGTAACCCTGGGAAAATCGACTTGGCAAAAGAGCCCAGGTAGAACACGCGGCGGCTCTCAAGGGCCTTGAGTGCGGGGACCTTGCTGCCCTCATACCTGAAGTAGCTATAGGCATTGTCTTCGAGGATGAAAAAATCGAGCTCCTCGGCCAGCGCCAGCAGCTCCTTTCGCTCTGCCAGCCCCAGGCAATCGGAGGTGGGGTTGCTGAAGTCGGGGATCACATACAAAGCCTTTATCTTGTCTCCCGCCGACTCGATCGCCCGGGCCAGCAGGCGCAGGGCTGTCGGGTCTAGGAAGATGTCCATGGCCACCGGTACGACCCTGATGCCCAGCAACTTGGCGATGCCGGTAATGCCGCAAAACACCGGGTCGGGCACCAGTAACACGCCACCGTCATCGAACACCGACAACAGGGTCAGCGTCGCCGCTTCCTGAAACCCCAGGCACACCACAATGTTGTCGGCATTTTCAACGCTGATGTCCTCATCCTTGTACAAGTAGCGGGCCAGGATGGGGTTGATGATCCCGCCGGTTTTGCCGTACTGGCACAGCGTGGTCGCCAGGGATTGGTCCGTGTCGGCCAGGTATTGGGTAAAGCGCGCCAGCCCCTTATGGATCAGCGACGGGTCGCAGTACTCGTCGTCGGGGCGGCCGGAGGCCAGGGAAATGGCCTCCGGGTTTTCGCTGGAGAGGGTATTGAGCAGATGGATGACGTTGAGGGTCGGGTCATCGAACACCGAAGGGTGGAATGAATGGGTCAATCTGGCGCTCTCCAAAAAAACGACGAGCCCCAGAGTCGATACCGACCATTCAAGGCACTGCGTGTGGGTTTACTTTTGGGTGGGGGCGGCCCTACTCGCGATGACGGCCCTGGCTGCAAGGACGCTATCGCGAGCAGGCTCGCTCCCACACGGGTTGTGATTTCATGGGTCGGCAACGTACTAAGCCGGGTTAAGTACTCCCTCCTGCGCAACCCGTTTTTCCGTTGTTTGGAAGGCTTGCAGCAAATCCTGCTTGAGGTCTTCCACAGCCTCCAGTCCAAAGCACAAGCGCACCAGCCCCTTGCCAATACCCATGTCGGCCTTTTCCTGCTCGCTCATTGAGGCGTGGCTGCCGCTGAACGGTTGCGCCACCATCGACGTCACGCAGGCCATGCCCGTGCCGGTGCCAAACCACTTGAGGGCGCCGGTGAAGGTTTTGTAGAAGGGCACCAGGTCGGGGCGGATATCGACGAACACGATGCCGCCATATCCGGTCAGTTGCTGGCCATCGATGCGCGGGTAGTAGACGTGTTCGACAAAGGGCAGGGTTTGCAGGTAGCTGAGCATGCTGACCGTTGTCGCGCTGTGCTTTTCCATGCGCAAGTTGAAGGTCTGCATGCTGCGGCGTAGCAGCCACGCACTATTGGGCGTCAGGATCGAACCGGAATAGAAGCGCCCCTCCAGCAGCCGCGCGTGAAGCGCCTCGTTGTCCACCAGCACCAACCCACCCATCACATCGCTATGGCCGGAGAAGTACTTGGTGGCGCTGTACAACGAAATATCGGCGCCAAAGTGCAGCGGCTTCTGGAAGATCGGCGTGGCCCAGGTGTTGTCCACCACCACCAGCGCCTCGGGGTTGATGCGCTTGACCGCCGTGCTGACGGCCTGGATGTCGATGTCCTTGAGGAAGGGATTGGTGGGCGTTTCAAACACCACCATGTCCACGTTTGCCGGCAACGTTTCCAGGCCACTGGCAGTGGTCAGGTCCAGCACGGTCAGTTGCGCACCGATGCGCGCGGCATAGCGCTGGAACAACTTGTAGGAGCAACCGTAGATGTACTTGTTAATAACCAGCGAGCCGCCGGGCTTGAGCAACTCCAGCACCATGTAGATGGCGCTCATCCCCGTGGCGTAGGCCAGGGCATATTCACTGCCCTCCAGGGCCGCCACCACTTGCTCCAGTTCCGTCACGTTGGGGTTGGCCTTGCGCGAATAGAAAAACGCCGAGTCCGCACTGAAGGCACTGCATTGATAAATGGGCGTGACGGAAGGCAGCGCATCCCGGTCGTCGACCCGCATATGAAGGATCTCAGTGGAAATACTCATGCCTTGTGCACCATTTTGATGACTTGCTCATACATGTTCTGCTTGCCCTCATAACCGATGGTGGGCGTGATGTCGTTTTGCGAAATACCGATTTCCTCAATGGACTCGGTGGGGAAATGCGCGCGGTCGAACACTTCGTGCAAGTTGGAATTGACCCCTTGCGGCAGCCAGACTTCCGGCCCGGTTTCATCGACCCGTGCCTTGGCGATGATGAAGCGGTAGCTTTCGTGGGGCCGCAAGGTGAGGGTTTTCCAGGCACTGCTCTGGCCGTCGTTGTAGTTGCGCCGCAGGTAGACCGTTTGCTCGAAATCCTGGGTATTGAGCAGTTGGGCGTGCAGGGAAACGATATCGCCGTGCCACTCGAATTTGCGTTTTTCGTAGCTCGTCAGCGCCTCTTCGCGCAGCTCCACCACCTTGTTCGCCTTCGGCGCCTCAAGCATGCGAAAGTGCGCGTCATGCCCGCAGGACGTGCAGCACCCATGGCTGTCCAGGCCCAGGATCTCGGCGTTCAGACCATAGCGGGTCACCAGCAGTGCGTTGCACTTGTTGCAACTGGTGTTGGTGCCATCGACGTCGTTCACGTTGCCCAGGTACACGTGCTCAACCCCCATGCCCCGGGCGATGTCCCGCGCCTTGAGCAGGCGATCCACGGGGGTACGGATGCTGTTGCTCATTTTGTAGTCGGGGTGGAAGCGCACAAAGTGCAGGGGCACGTTCGGGCCCAATTCATCCAGCACCCACTGGCTGATCTTGCGGGCGGTGTCTTCGTCGTCACTGATATCGGTGACCATCAAGGTGCTGACTTCTACGTACTTGCCGGCGTCGTAGACTTTCTTGATTCCCGCCAACACCGGCTCGACCCACCCGGTGGTGACTTTGCGGTAGTACTCGGGGGAAATGGACTTGAGGGAAATCGAGAAGATATCGATCACCGGCAGCAGTTCGTCGATGGCTTCTTCGCTGATAAAAAACGCCGACTTGTACAGGTTTATCAGGCCTGCTTCCTTAGCCAACTTGGCGGTATCGAGAATGAATTCGTGCCACACCACAGGGTCGTTGTAAGTCCAGGAAATCACCCGGATACCGTGCTGGAGCGCGGTTTCCACCACTTGTTCGGGGGTGTAGTAGTACACGTCCTTGTCGGTCACGTACTTGGCCTGGGAGGTCTTCCAGTTGTGGCAGTAACCGCAGTTGAGCATGCAGCCGATATTGCCCAAGGACAGGATTCGTTCGCCAGGAGCAAAGTGGAACACCGCCTCGGTCTCGATGGTTTCTTCCGTGCTGTGTACACCCTTGCCGTAGTTCAAGGTCACCAAGCGGCCGCCGCGGTTGCCGCGCACTTTGCAGAAACCGACCTTGCCTTCCTGGATCACACAATTGCGCGGTGACAAGTGGCACTTCACCGCCCCGCCCGGAAGTATCTCTTCCAACATGGCGGGGGTGCTGTCCAGGGTCCAGTTCTTACCTTTATTAAGTTCCATCTCGAGTTCCTCATCATCACGGAAGTTTATTGTTCAACATCACGGGGCAAATCTTCGAGGCGAGAGCGTTCCGCCGCCAAAGTGGCGGCAGCCTCTCGTTATTAGGGATAAGCGGAAGTTACGCTGGCCAAGCCATAGTTCTTGAGGGAAAAGCGCCGGGCATTGATATTCATGAACGGTTGAATCAGCGGGCCGATCACCAACAAGAACGCAATAGTGCCCACACCAAAGGGCCCGCCCAATAACCAACCCGTAGAAAAAATGCCAATTTCGATAATCATTTTGGCCTTGGTAAAGGACCAGCGCCATTTAGCGACCATGGTCAACACCACCAAGTCCATGATGCGTATACCGATACCGCTCATGATTATCAGCGCCGACGCATAGGCACATAACACCAGCCCCACCGCCAGCATCGCGTATTCACTCATGCGCACCGTAAGGTATTCCCCCAGGCCCAGGAACGACCACAGGTCGATCAACAGGCCCGTCAGGGTGGTGGTGATGAAGGGGCTGATGGGCGGGTACTTCCTGTTCCAGAGCATCCACCACGTCAGGAAAAACAATGACACCAAGGCTGAACAGGCGCCCATGCCAAGTTTGACAAGTTGGTCGATAGAGATAATCAGAACATCCAACGGGTCAGTACCCAACTGACTGACAATAAATAACTTCGCGCCCAGCGAGAAAATAGCCACACCGGCCAGATACATCAAAAACTGGTCAGTCTTGAAATGTCGCAAGCTATGAACTTGCAGCCTTACATAGTCGGAAAACAGCGGATAGGTATTTTTTTTGCGTGACGATTTATCATATTCCATACAAGCACCATCCTTGGCGGAGAATAATAAATTAAGCAGCGTGCAACGCAAGAGTGTTTAAACTATGGGATAGCCGGTTTGACTTCTATTTTTTTGCCCGGACTAAAAATAGACTAGCACTTGATTTTATTTTGCTGCATTATTTTTTAACGAAAAATCGGATATTTTCATTAAAAACTATAGTTTTTTCGGGAGAACCTTACATGGACCGTATAGACATAAAAATCCTCACCATGGTGCAAGAGTCCGGGCGTATTTCCATCACCGAGCTGTCCAAACACGCCGGCCTTTCCATCCCCGCCACCACCGACCGCTTGCGCAAGCTTGAAGACGCGGGCGTCATCAAGGGCTACAGCGCCCAGGTCGACCCCACCAAACTGGGCTTTGGCATTTCCGCCGTGGTGGGCATGACCACTTTCAAGCCCGCCAAAGCCAAACTGATCGCCACCCTCAACGACATCCCCGAGGTGGTCGAGTGCCTGCATGTCACCGGTAACGATTCCTACCTGATCCGCATCTACGCCAAGTCGATGGCCGACATCGAAGAGATCATCGCCAAGATCAATGCCTACGGCGAAACCCGCACCAGCATCGTGCTGTCGGTGCCTATCGAGCGCCGCAAGCTGGTGCCCTGACCCGCCGCCGGGCCGGGTTTATAGCGCCACGGACCGACGAAAGTTTTGAACTATCCTGTGGGGCTATAGGAGCCGGCCATTTCACGGCCGGCCGGCATGGAGAGCGAAAATGGGCAATGCACCCTCCACCGGACCGGCCCCGGGCCGGCCCGAAGAATTGGACCAGACCACGTTGCATACCCTGATGGACCTGGTCAGTGACGGGATCTGGGATTGGAACGCCAACACCGGCTACGTGTACCGCAACCCCGGGTGGTACGAGATGCTCGGCTACGCGCCCCACGCCCTAGAAAACACGGTGCTGACCTGGGAAAGCGTGATCCACCCAGACGACTACCCCCGCGTCATGGCCCATTTCGACGATTACCTGCACCAGCGCACCCCGCGTTATCGCATCGAGTACCGCTGCCGCACCCGCGAGGGTGATTACCTCTGGATCGAAGACCGCGGCCATGTGGTGGCGCGCAACGCCGATGGTTCAGTGGCGCGCATGATCGGCGCGCACCGCAATATCGAAGACCGCAAACGCCAACTCGCCCAACTGGAGCTGCGCAATCAATCCCTGGAAACCCTGGTCGAGGAACGCACCCGTGAGCTGTCGCAGGTCAACCAGCAGTTGCAGGCGCAGCTGGAACAGAACCGCCGATTGGCCGAAAGCGACGCCCTGACTTCAATCGCCAACCGCTATCGCCTGGAAAAAGTCCTGCAGCAGGAATGCGAGCGCGCCCAGCGTTTTCGCCAGCCGCTGGCCCTGATAACCATGGACGTGGACGACTTCAAACCGATCAACGACCAACACGGCCATGCCCTCGGCGACGCGGCGCTGATCCGCGTGGTGCAAAGCATCCAGGGCTGCGTGCGCGACACCGATCTGCTGGCGCGCTGGGGCGGCGATGAGTTCATGGTGGTTTTGCCCGGCACGGGCTTGGACGCGGCGATGGCCATGGCGCAGACTATCCGCCACGCCTTGCTAGCCTTGCCCGCCATGGGGGATTTCAAAGTGACCTTGAGTTTCGGCGTGGTCGAGCGCCGCGAAGGTGAACAGCAGGCCGACCTGGTGGGCCGCGCCGACCAGGCGTTGTATCGCTCCAAGGCGGCGGGCAAAAACATGATCTCGGATTGACCCGCCCGCCCACGGCGCCGCTGACACCCAGGGAGATGGAAGTCCTGCGGCTAATCGGCCAGGGGCTCGATTGCCGGGCGATTGCCCGGCATCTGCACATCAGCCCCCTGACCGCGCGCAAACACCGCAGCAACATCATGGCCAAGTACGGCCTGCACCATGTCGCCCAACTCAACGCCCTCGCCGTAGAACGGGATTTTCGTCGAGCGTGTGGCTGAGGCCGTCACCCCAAGCCCGCGTCACCCAGGGCTTTCGCGCCGCGAGCGGGAAGTCGCCCTGCACATCTGCCAAGGCCTGACCAGCAAGGAAATCGGCCAGTTGCTCGGCATCAGCGACCTCACCGTGCGCAAACACCGCGAGAACCTCTACCGCAAACTGGCCATCAGCAGCATCGGGCAGCTTGTTCTCTATTGCCTACAACAAAAATGGATCTATCCCGCAACAAACTGAAATTCCTCCTACGCCATCGGTGGTATTGCCGCTGCCACGGGCGACCTCCAATGATGGTCGGGCAAAACCCTCGGGCAGTTTGCACGAGCCCCCCCCGCTCCCCAACACGGAGACAAGGAATGTCACGGCAACCCCTCTGCATCCCGCATAAAAAACGCTTAACCCTCCTGACCGCCCGGGAGGTGCCTGATGCCTGACGCCCCCCTCGACATCCTGCTGGTGGACGACCATCGGCTGTTTCGCCAAGGCCTGGCCGTGCTGCTGGGCCGCGAGCCTGACATGCAGGTCACGGGCCTGGCCGCCAATGGCCTGGAAGCCCTGGCGCTGCTGGCCCAGGCCCAGCCCGGCCTGGTCATCCTCGACCTGGAAATGCCCCTGCTCAACGGCATCGACACCCTTCTGCGCGCCCACCAACGCCACCCCGGGCTGCGTTTTTTGTGCGTCTCGGCCCACCGCGAGCAGTGGCGTATCAGCGCCGCGTTGGACGCCGGCGCCCTGGGCTACCTGCTCAAGGATTGCGCTGTCGAAGAACTGGTCAAAGCCGTGCGCACCGTGGCCCAGGGCCGCGCCTACCTGTCGCCGGAGATTGCCACTGAAATGGTCCTCAGCCAGCGCTTGGCCAAGGCCCAGCAAGGTGCCGCACCCGGGGCCAACCTCAGCCCCCGGGAGCGGCAAATCCTCCAATTGCTGGTCGAAGGCCTCACCACCCGCGCGATTGCCGAACGCATGCACATCAGCAGCAAAACCGTGAGCACCCACCGCGAACACATCATGAGCAAGCTTGAAATCAAGGGCATCGCCCAACTGACGCGTTTTGCCCTGCGCGAGGGCTGGCTGTGAGGCGTACAGCCCTGGGCATTTGTACCGAGGCGCGAATCAGGCTTTTGGCGGCGCCGAATCAGCATTGCCCACGCTGTCAGCGCTGCGGGAAAAACCCAGCATAGGTTCCAGGCGAGCAATCGCCTTCGGAGGTCGCGGCGGGTGCCGCGATGCTCGGTTCTTCCATCCGATCTGGAGCACTACAAAATGGCTGACGTAGACACGCAAGACCTGTGGGCAAAATGGCTGGGCGCGGTTCAGGCAGCAGCACTGCCGGCCGGCCTGGGCGAGGGGCAGCGCTTCAGCGCCGGCTCCACCACCCTGAACGTGGACCTGGGCAACGCCGACCCCACCATCCAGAACTACTACATCCATGGCCTGGGCGATGTGGTGCCGGCCAACAGCCCGTCTTATTCGGCCGGTAGCAGCCTGGTGTCGGCCTACGCTGCGTTTCTGGATTGGATCGATCCGGGCGCCAAGGTCAACCCCAACCTGGACAGCCAGGTCAACCTCGCGACCACCAAGCTCAACAATGCGCAAAAGGCCTTCAACGCCATCCTGATGCAGGCCATTACCGCCTATAACGCTGCCAAAGGGGTCATGCCCGATCTGCCTGCGTTCAAGGACTGGCTGCCGACCAACTACCCCAGCTACCTGACCGCCAACAACGACTTGATAGGGGCCTCCGGTGCCTACGAACAGTTGATGATTCAGGTCTACGGCCCCAACTACGCCTCGCTGCAAAACGCACGCACCAACGTGGGGTACAACTACGCCCAGAACGTACTGACCCAGAACAAATTCAACATGGCGGTGACCTCCGGCAGCGTCTCCCCGCCCGGCAGCCAGCCCGTGGTGATTGGCGGCGACACGCCTGCGGCCCCCTCCGCCCTGGTTTCTTCGTTCTTGCCCGCCTATAGCCTGCAAGCTTTCGGTAGCAAATACCCTGAGTGGCAAGCCGCCAGTGTCGCGGGCCAGAACGATGCCGGCGCCTCCATCAGCATCACCTCCAGCACCGAGGACTACAGCCTGGACAAATCCGGCTGGAGCGCTTCGGCCAAGGCGACGCTCTTCGGCGACTTCTTCAACTTCTCCCTGGGCGGCTCCACCAGCGGCGGCAAAACCAGCATCAACACCAGCAGCAGCGACTTCTCGCTGACCGTGGATTTCACCGGTTTCGGCAGCTTTCCGATTGCCCCCGGCGCCTGGTGGAACAGTGCCCTGGTGGCGTTGAACACCACCAAGCTCAAGCCTGGCGCACCGGACTTCTTCGGCGATGACGGCGCGCTGTCGGGCCTGGCCACCCAGGTGGTGGTCGGGTTCGAGCCCACCGTGACCCTGAAAATGAGCGCCAGCGACTACAGCAACGTCAAGAGCACCTGGCAGGCCCAGGCCACCACCTCCATCGGTATCGGCCCGTTCCGCCTCGGCAAACTCTCAGGCTCGGCCAACGGCACCAAACAGGACATCCACTACGACGATGCCACTGCCTCGGTCACCATCGGCCCGGTCAAGAGCACCCTGCCGGTGCTGCTGGGTGTAGTCAGCCAGCGGCTCGGCGGTAGCCAGGATACCGGCGGCGACGACGAGTAAGCCCTCCCCCGATTCGCCTCTCGCACACGCGGGGGGCGAACCGCTCCAGGCCACCGCACAGGGAGTACGGACCGTGGCAAACGACCCTTCGATATGGCAGTTGTATGGGCAGACGCTGGCCGGTTGGGCCGACGTGGCGAGCACCTCAGTGCTGTCGCTGGCCGGCATCAACACCTTCAGTGACTTGGGCAGCGCCGACATCGGCCGCTGCAACTGGAGCATCTACCAACTGGGCAACGCCCTCCCCGCCCCTACCGGCAGCTACTCGCCCCACGGCGACTGGTTCGGCGCCTACTGGCTTTACCTCAGCTACCTGCTGCAGGCCGCACCTGCACCTGCCGCTACCACGCCACTGAGCAACCGGCCCGCCGCACTGCCACCCGCGGCCCCCGATTTCCAGCGCTATCGGCAATTGCTGATGGCCTTGCGCAACCCGCCGTCCGCCACACTACGGGCCGCCAGAACGCCCTCACCTGCCAGCGCCCTGGCGCAAGCCCATCAAGACTTGACCCAAAGCCTGGCCAGCACCGCGCCGCAGGTTGTCGGCGCCCTCAACCTCTGCTGGCTGGCGTCACAGCAAGACCCCACCTCGCTGAACATGCCAGTCAGCATCGCCACCGGCACCGCCCGCTGCCCCACGTTCAGCCTGGCGCAATGGGCCCAGGCGTGGAAAACCTGGAACGCCCCACCGCTGCTGCGCGCCAGCCCGGCCCGCGTGCTGCTGACCGGCGCCACCGTGCCGCTGGCGCCGATTGCCAGCGGCAACCTGCGCGCCCAACCACCGGGCGGCTGGCCCGCATTCATTGGCCTGAGCATCGCCACCCCAGCGCAACCGGCGCTACGCGGCTTGGCAAGCAACGCGAGCACAGCGGGCACCTCGGTGAGCCTGAGCATGGCCCTGGCGCAATTCGGCAGCTTCGCCCTCACCCCCGGCGGGTGGTTCAACCCCGCGTTCCTCGACGCCAGCCACTACAGCGCGCCGAGCGACGCCCCCGATTTTTTCAGCGCCAACGGTGCCCTCGGCCTGTTGCCCAGCCATGCCTTGGTGGGCCTTGGCCCGCAACTGACCCTGCGCGCCAGCAACCCGGCCCAAGCCGAACAACTGGCCGACACCGTCACCCGCATCGGCCCCTTCAGCGTCCAGGCCAGCACCACCGTGCAACTGCCACCCGACGCCAGCGGCAGCAGCGGGCAAGTGGACATCCACTTCGACGCCCAGGACTCCAACGTGCCCGTGCTGCTGGGCGTCGTCAGCCAACCGGCGCGGCCAACCACGATTCTATCCACCGATAAGCAAGGAGGGCTGCGATGAATATCACAGATGAAAGTTGAGGCGCGACTGCAAGTAAATAAGTGCAACTTTAAACTCAATAAGCGAGGGGCAAGATCATGCCTACCTATAACCAGCAAAAGTTCACCAACCAAGCCACCCAAGCAGTGCAGCAGGTTTACTGGAACGACAAACTCAAGTTTGCCGGTTCCCCTGAAGTGACCATCGCCAACTGGCTCAACGCGCAATATGGCGGCGTGTGGAAGAAAGAAGGTTCCCGGCGAACCCATCTGCAAAGCGGTGATGAAAGTGCTGTGCTGTACAAACCATGACGCTATCGCGCAGGGCGCCTATGGCGCCCTCGCTTAATCAACTTTACGAACTCACCAACGAGACAAAGCCATGGGTAAGTATTGTGTGGAAAAGTTTGAAAACATGGGCACCGGCAAAGAAGTAAAGGTGTATTGGGAGTGCAATAAACATGTGCATAACGCGGCCATGATAACGTCCGTCAAGATCTGGCTGGCGACGCAGTACCCCTTGGAGATAGGGTTATGGAACGTCCGCGCCAATAGCTACAGATCAAACCAACCAGAGCCTGACGAGTCCAAGAACACGATCAAGTACGGTTGACCCGAAAAAAACGAGGAGGCCTTGGGCCTCCTCGTTATTCACAGCGGCATTACCCATTCACATGGGCCGTAGCGCTTTGTGCGGCCTTAGTACCGCGCATCCACCGGTTTGCCGCCCTTAGGCCAATCCTTGACCTTGTCCGGGAAGTCCGGGCGCGGTTGGTGGGAGAAGTACTCGGCCACGTCTACCGCTTCCTGGTCCGACAAGCCGCCCTGGCCCAACGGGAATTTTTCGTGGAAGCCAATGGGCATGTTGCGTTTGACGAAGGCCGCAGCCGTGTAGGTGCGGGCCATGCCGGCGCCGATATTGAACGACTCGTCGCCCCACAGCGGTGGGTAGATGAGGGTGCCGTCTTCGCGTTTGAGGCCTTGGCCGTCGTCGCCGTGGCACACCGCGCATTGCTTGGCGTACACCACCTTGCCGTTTTGCGGGTCGGGCTTGATGTTGGGGTCGATCTTACCCACGCCGCGCCCGGCGACTTTGTCTTCGGGTTTGGTCTCGCGCTTCATCCAGTCGAAGTAGGCGACCATCGCCTGCATGTCGGCCGATTGCACCGGCAACGGCTTGCCGTGCATGGAGCGGCGGAAGCAGCCGTTGATGCGTTCTTCCAAGGTCACTTCCTTGCCGGCGCGCGGCGCGTAGCCCGGGAAGAACGCCGACACGCCGACAAACGGCGAGCCATCGGCCACGGTGCCGGCGTTGAGGTGGCAACTGGTGCAGTTCAAGGAGTTGCCGACGTTGTCCGGCAGCAGTTCCTTGGTTTGCAGGTGCAAGCGCATGCCGCGTACCACTTGCTCGGCGTTGGGCGCCGAGAGCAGGTCGGCCAGGCGCGGGGTCTCGAAGGCCGAGGAGTCGGTGTTCTTCGGGTTGAGGTTGGCGCGCATCTTCTTCACCTGGGCGGCGCTGATGGCCGAGCCGGTGTTGCCCCAACTGCTGCGCACGAAGCTGAGGATTTCGGCGATTTCCTGGTCCGACAGGCGCGCGAACCCGGGCATGGTGTAGACCCGTGGGTGGGCCACAGTCTCGGCGGTCTGCCACCCGGTGAGGGTGATGTGCAACAGCGAGGTGGGGTTGGCCGAGGAAATGCTCGGGTTGCCGGCCAGGGCCGGGAACATGGCTTTCACGCCGCCGCCGTCGGGGCGGTGGCAGTCACCGCAGAACTGCGTATAGGCCAGGCCGCCACGGCTGGTGAACTGGTTGTCCGGGGCCTTGGCCGGTTGCAGCGGCACGCTCGGCATCGGCAGGTCGTCCTTGCCCGGTGGCAGCGCCTTGAGGTAGGTGGCCACGGCGGTGAGGTCGGCGTCGGTGAAGTGCTGGGAACTGTGCTGGATCACATCGGCCATGTTGCCCGAGACGGTGGCAAAGCGGTTTTGCCCGGTCTTGAGCAATTGCACGGTGTCTTCCACGGTCCACAGGCCACGCAGGCTCAAGGCCCGCCAGTGTTCCACGGTCTCGCCGGCCAGGTAGTGCTTGCCGCTGCTGCCGGCGTCGCTCATGGCTTTTTCCTGGAACGCGAGGCCGCGCGGGGTGTGGCACGAGCCGCAGTGGCCCAGGCCCTGCACCAGGTAAGCACCACGGTTCCACACCTCGTCCTTGGTTGGGTCCGGAACGAAAGGCTGGTTGTCGACAAACATGAAGTTCCACAACGCCAAGCCCCAGCGCTGGTTGAACGGGAAGCTCATGTCCGCTTCCTTGTTGGCCTTGTTCACCGGTTCCACGCCTTGCAGCAGGTAGACGTAGAGGGCGCGCATATCGTCGTCGCTCATCTTCGCGTAGGACGGATAGGGCATGGCCGGGTACAGGTTGTAGCCCGCTGGCGAGACGCCTTCGCGCATGGCACGGTCGAATTGCTCAAAGGTGTAGCGGCCGATGCCGGTGTCCTGGTCGGGGGTGATGTTGCTGGAGTAGATGGTCCCCATGGGGGTTTTCAGTTCCAGGCCACCGGCCATCTCGGCGCCTTTTTTGTCGGTGTGGCAGGCGATGCAGTCGCCCAGTTGGGCCACGTATTTGCCGCGCTCGATGATCGAGTCGGCGTCTTCCAGGGTCGGTTCCAGGGTTTGGCTGGCAGGCTCGGTTGCCGGGGCGGGCTCACTGGCCAGGAGGGGGTTCAAAAACAACAAGGTCGCGCCAAGCATCGCCAGGCGGGAGAGAGAAAAAGCCATCGCACTATTCCTTTATCAATCCGCCTGGGGTGGTCCCCTCAGCGGATCTGCAATCATTTTTATTGGCTTGTCAGGCATACGGTCGGGGCGGTGTGCGCCCCACCATCGTTGTATAGGTTTTTGCATAGCGGCCTTTTGATATGAATCAGGCCAGGGGAATAAAACTGACATATCACGCCCCTTTCACGGCTGTATGAATACGCCGAGCCTGGGCTAGGCTCCACCACTCCACCCCTGGCCCATGGAGCGCGCCAATGAATATCCATCACTGCATCCTCGTTTCCCTGCTGGCTGTGGCCAGCCTGCCCACCCTCGCCGCCGAGCGCGAAACCCTGCGCCTGACCACCCTCGCCGACGGCAACCGCGGCACCAAAGGCCCGGTCGACCTGGCGCCGCCCGGCCCATCCCAGGGCGACCTGTTTGTGTTTGACCAACCCCTGATGAACGAGCAACGCCAGGACATCGGCACCAACAGCGGTTATTGCCTGGCCACCCAGCCTGGCGTGTACAGCCAATGCCAATGGACCCTGACCCTCAAGGACGGCGCCTTTGTGGTGGCCGGCCAGGAAGCGGAGCAAGGCAAATCGGTGGTGGCGGTGATCGGTGCCACGGGCAAGTACCGGGGCTTCTATGGGCAGATGAGTTCCCAGCCCAATGGCGACGGCACCTTTACCCAGATCCTGGAGGTCCGCCGCTCCCGTTGACCGGCCGCCAGCCCCAACGGGCCAGCAGCCAGGCGCCCAACTGGAAGGCCATTATCAGCGCCACGCACCCCGGCCAACCCCAGCGCTGCCACAGCAGCGCGGGCAACACCGCGCCCAGGCTGCCGCCCAGGTAGTACGCACTCAAATACCAACCCACCGCACCGGCCTTGTTGTGCCGGGCGGTGGCGGTGGTGAAGGCGTTCGCCGCCGCTTGGGCGAGGAACACCCCAGTGGAACTCAACGCCAGCCCCGCCACCATCAGGGGCAACGGCGCCAGCAAGGTCAGCAGGGAACCGGCGACCCCCAACCCGCACGCCACGCCGAGCAAGCGCACCTGAGGCCAGGACTTGCCCAGGCGCCCCGCCACCGGGACTACCACCAGCGCCAGCAAAAACACCAGGTAGATCGTGCCCAGCGCCGCCGGCCCCAAGGAATACGGCGCCTGCCCCAAATGCAAGCCGGCGTAGGTGAACATCGCCACCTGGGAAAACAACACGCAAAAGCCCACCCCATAAGCCGCCAACAACGGTCTGCTGCGCAGCTCCCGTGCGGCCAGCCCACGCCCCGTGGCCGCGGCGGCCACCCCGGGCGGGCCGGCCGGTAGCAGCATGTGAATGCCCAGGCCAATCAACAGCGTCAGCGCGGCCAGCACCACAAAAGCTTCGCGCCAGCCCAGCCACTCGGTCACCAGCCCTGTGACGAACCGCCCGCCGAACCCGCCCAGCACGGTGCCAGCCACGTACAGGCTGGTGACTTCAGTCACCGTGGCACCGCGCCAGCGCTCGCCGATGTAGGCCACGCTGGTGGCAAACAACACGGGAATCAGCAGGCCCTGGGCAAAACGCCACAACAGCAACTCGGCAAAGCCCTGGGCCTGAGCAATCAGCAAGGCCGGCTCGGCCAGCAGCAGTGCGCAAAACACCATCACCCGGCGCCGCTCGAACACCCCGGTCAAGCGGCTGACAAAAGGCGCCATCAACGCCACCGCCAGGGTGGTCACGCCGATGCTCCAACTGGCCTCGCGGGGGCTCAGCGCGAACTGCGCGGCAAACACCGGGAGGATGCCCTGGGTGGCGTACAAATTGAGAAACGCCGCACAGCCACACAGAAACAGGGCGATGCGCGGCGCGGGTAGAAAGCGGTTCATCATCTCACTCGTCGGACCACAGGCATCCGTTATAGAGTGCCGGGCCTTGGCCGGGCCAATACCGAATTCCCACCGATCGATACCTAAGGCCGCACATGCTCGATCTACGTCGCCTGCGTTACTTTTTGATGGTTGCCCAAGAGCTGCATTTCGGCCGCGCCGCCCTGCGCCTGCACCTGGCCCAGCCGCCGCTGACCCGGCAGATTTCCGCCCTGGAGGCCGAGCTGGGGTTTCGCCTGTTCCAACGCAGCAGCCGCGCGGTGAGCCTGACCAGCGAAGGCCAGGCCTTTTTGCCCTACGCCCGCGCCGTGCTGGAGCAAATGGAATTGGCCCAGGCCATCGCCGGCAAACTGGCCAGCGGTTGCGCCGGGCAACTGACCCTGGGTTTTGCCAGTTCGATTGCCTTGTCGAGCCTGTTCAGCGAGGCGATCCGGGTGTTTGGACAGCGCTTCCCTGAGGTCGAGTTGAGCCTGATCGAAGGCGCTTCGGCCAGCCAATGGCCGCAGATTGTCGACGGCCGCATCGACATCGGCTTCAGCCGTTTGCACCCCGGCAGCGGGCACGACGGGCTCGACACCCTGGCCCTGGCCGACGAAGAGCTGATTGCCGCAATCCCCAGCGCCGACCCGTTGGCGGCCCTGGCCGAAGTGAGCCTGGCGCAGTTGAGCGAGCGGCCGTTGATCCGCTTCCCGGATGACTACGGCTCGGGCCTCAACCAGATCCAGGACCACCTCTACCACGACGCCGGGGTGCGCCTGGTGCCCGGCGCATCGGGGCGCCAGATCACCTCGATCATCGCCCTCGTCGCCGCCGGCCAAGGTGTGGCCCTGGTGCCGCGCTGCACCGTCGCCCTGGCCCTGGCCGGCGTCACCTACCGCCCCGTCGAAAACCGCCAGGCCCGCGCCAGCTTGCTGCTACACACCCGCCGACAGGGGCGCAGCAAAGTGGTAGATGGGTTTATCGCTATCGTCAGGGAGTTGGTGGGCAGTCCGCCTTGACGCCATCGCCTGGGCACCATGAGAATGCCCGCCGCCTCATCCCCTTGTTTAATGAAGTAGTGAATTTTTCAATGCCTGATACCCGTACCGCCGAAGCCGTAGCCACCCCGTCGTCCCGGGTGGAATACGAAAATGCCATCCACCTTTCGCAGCACGTGCCCCAGGCGAAAAACATCAGCGAAATGGTGCTCGACGCCTTCCAGTCCACCAAGGAAAGCGAACAGATCCGCCAACTGCGCGCGGCCATCCGCCAGGCCCACGATAGCTTCGACGACGACAAAGCCTACGAACTGATGGGCGAACTCAAACAACTCAAGGACGCCGAAGCCGCCGACATCGCCGCCCTGGAAAACCTCAGCAGCCAATTCCCCATCAGCCGCATTCTGTCCACCTACAAGGACGACCCGGCGTTCCAGGAAATCGTCTACGGCCTGGCCCTCAAAGTGCTGAACCAAACCCACCAGGCCATCAGCAACCCCAGCGCCGGCAAGAGCAAAACCGCCCGCGCCAAGAAAGAAGCCGAAGTGTTCAGCATCAGCAAGGACGGCATCAGCGTCACCCTGCCCCTGCGCAACCCGCGCGCCAAACTCAACCTCGACCGCCAAGCCCTGGAGTTCCTCGGCTTCACCTTCGTCGGCGAAGGCGACGAAGCAGAGCTGCAAAGCGAAACCTTTGTGGATAACTCAGGCGCCGAACACCCCCTGACCCGCAAAAGCATCATCACCGCCCTGCAACAGCAAACCGCATTCGACGGCTACAGCATCGCCCAGGCCTGATTCGCACCCGAGAAAAAGGGCCTTGAGCGGTGTGGGGTGGCTGAAGGCCCTGTCAGTTCCTTGGCCGAGGGTGTACTCGGTAATCTTTCTTATAGCGCTTAGGCTGCCACTTCCTGGCGAGGGTAAAACCTGCTCCAAACAATAAAAATAAAACTTTCAAAGACACTCGCCACATGTCTGGGCGGGTTATAGAGGTTTTTTGTTGTATGGCTGGTGCTCCTTTTTGTGCCTGAACCTGGCGGTTTACTTTAAACGCCAGGTTCAGGAACAAGGCCCACATAACAGCCTTGGGCAGTCACTCAATAGCGCTGTATTTATTCCCCAAAGCTGTAGGACTCGATCATGCGGTCTTCACGCAAATTCAGACGAATGCGGTGCGGGCCCAGATCGTGCGGGTTATAGAACCCCGCCCCCACTGGCCGCACCGGGCGGCCAGTGCGCGCTTCGAGTTGAGCGCGCAGGGGTTCGGAGTAAGGCTGGCCGATAACGGTGTTCAGCAGGGTTTCGGTTTCCATCAGGTCTTGCATGATTGCTTCCTTGCATTAATGAATGAATCTTCCTGCGCCTCGTCCGTGGAGGCGTGGGGTGACTATCGACCGATCAAAACAAGCGGATGCTGTAGATATGTACCGCAGCGAAAAAAACAATAAAAAACCCCGCGCTTCTCTCGAAGGCGGGGCTTTTTACACAGCGCTGTCAGTTCAAGGTGCGTAAGTCAGCAGCAACTCGTGGGGCACCTGGAAGTCCAGGGACATCATCACGCTCAGGGCAGTGATGGTGAAGATGGAGAACACGAACAGCTTGCGGGCCCAGACGCTGTCGTCCACCGCTTTGTAGCCGCTCCAGGCCATGTACAGCCAGTACATGCCCATGGCGGCCGCGACGGCCAGGTAACTCATGCCCGCGTAACCACTGAAGGTCAGCATCAAGGTCGCCACGAGGAAGGCCAGGATGTAGAGCAGGATGTGTTTTTTGGCCACGCGTATGCCGCGCTTGACCGGCAGCACCGGGATGGACGCCGCCAGGTAGTCGTTGAAGCGGAAGATCGCGATGGCGTACGAGTGCGGCATCTGCCACAGGCTGAACATCACCAGCAGGGTCAGGGCCGCCATGTCGAAGCTGTTGCTGACCGCGACGTAACCGATCACCGGCGGCATCGCCCCCGACAGGCTGCCCACCAGCGTGCCGTGCACCGACTTGCGCTTGAGGTACAGGCTGTAGAAGCCGACGTAGATGACAAAGCCGATAACGGCGAACAACGCCGCCAACGGATTGGCCACCCAGTACAGCAGCGCCACGCCGGCGACGCCGAGGACGGTCGCGTAGATCAGCGCCAGTTTCAGGGAGATGAGGCCCTGGACCAGCGCACGGTTCTTGGTGCGCTCCATCTTCAGGTCGATGTCGCGGTCGATGCAGTTGTTGAACACGCAACCGGAGGCAACCACCAGGGAAGTGCCGATCATGGCGGCCAGGAAGATGGCCAGATCGACATGCCCTTTGGAGGCCAGGAAGAACCCGCCTGCCACAGAAAGCACGTTACCGAAAATGATCCCCGGCTTGGTGATTTGGATAAAGTGCTTTAAGGACATCCGGATTTTCCTCAGTGCGCCATCATCACGGTGTGGATGCTGAACATGATCCACAACGAGAGGCCAACCAGCAGGACGATCACCAGCGCCGCGAAGACAAACGCAATCACGTTGTTGCGCTGGGCCTGGGAGCGATCCAGGTGCAGGAAGTACACCAGGTGTACCAGCACTTGAATGACCGCGAACGCCAGGATGATCCACAGGGTCATGGCTTTGGGCAGCGAGGGGTACATCACCAGGCCAAAGGGAATGACGGTCAGGATCACCGACAGGATGAAGCCGATGGCGTAGGACTTGACGCTGCCGTGGCCGGCGTCGTGGCTGTCGTGGGAGTGGGCATTAGCCATTACAGAGTCCCCATCAGGTAAACAACGGTGAAGACGCAGATCCACACCACGTCCAGGAAGTGCCAGAACAGGCTCAGGCAGCTCAGGCGGGTCTTGTTGGTCGCGGTCAGGCCGTTTTTCTGCACCTGGTACATCATGATCGCCATCCAGATCAGGCCGCTGGTCACGTGCAGGCCGTGGGTGCCGACCAGGGTGAAGAACCCGGACAGGAAGCCCGAACGGCTAGGGCCGAAGCCTTCGGCGATCAGCAGGTGGAATTCGTTGATCTCCATGGCGATAAAGCCCGCGCCCAGAAGGAAGGTCATGGCCAACCAGCCCAACACCTGGGTTTTCTTGCCCTTGAACAGCGCCAGCATGGCGAAGCCGTAGGTGATCGAGCTGAACAGCAGCAGCGCGGTTTCACCCAGCACGTACGGCAGCTCGAAGATGTCGTGGCCCGACGGGCCACCGGCGACGTTGTTCACCAACACCGCGTACACCGCGAAGATCGACGCAAACAGAATGCAGTCGGTCATCAGGTAGAGCCAGAAACCGAAAATGGTCATCTCGCCCGAGTCGTGGTGGTGGTCATCGTGCCCATGGTCCGTGCCATGGGCGTGTCCAACATTGGTCACTAAGTTCGACATGGTTTAAGCCTGTTCCAACGAGGTTTCAACACGGCTAGCCGGGATGGCCTTGGCCGCTACCAGACGCTTGCGCTGCTCGGCTTCGATCCGTTCGATCGTTTCCACCGGCACCATGTAGCCCTGGTCGTCGCGGGCGGCATGGATGGCGAAATACACCACGGTGCCGACCAGGCCAACGATGGCCAGCCACCAGATGTGCCAGACCATGGCGAAACCGAACACCGTCAACAGGCCGCCCATCACCACGCCCGTGGCGGTGTTGCTCGGCATGTGGATCGGCTCGTAGCGGGCCGGGACCTGGTAAGCGGTGCCGTTTTCCTTGGCTTCGGTAAACGGATCGACGCCATCAGCCTTGGGCAGTACGGCGAAGTTGTAGAACGGCGGTGGCGAGGAGGTGGACCATTCCAGGGTATGGGCATTCCACGGGTCGCCCGCTTCGCACAGGTTCTGCTTGCGGTCACGCACGCTGACGTAGAGCTGGATCAACTGGCAGGCGATGCCGACGGCGATCATCACGGCGCCGAACATGGCCACGTACAGGTACGGCACCCACTCCGGGTTGGTGGTGGCGTTCAGGCGACGGGTCATGCCCATGAAGCCCAGCGCATAGAGCGGCATGAACGCGACGAAGAAGCCCGAGATCCAGAACCAGAACGCGGCCTTGCCCCAGCCTTCGTGCAGCTTGAAGCCGAACGCTTTGGGGAAGTAGAAGCTAAAGCCTGCGATGTAGCCGAATACCGCGCCGCCGATAATCACGTTATGGAAGTGCGCGATCACGAACAGGCTGTTGTGCAGCACGAAGTCCGCGCCGGGGATGGCCAGCAGTACGCCAGTCATGCCGCCGATGGCGAAAGTCACCATGAAGCCCAGGGTCCACAGCACCTGGCTGGTGAAGCGCAGCCGGCCTTGGTAAATGGTGAACAGCCAGTTGAACAGCTTCACCCCCGTGGGAATGGAAATCAGCATGGTCGCCAGGCCGAAGAAGGCGTTGACGTTGGCCCCCGAACCCATGGTGAAGAAGTGGTGCAGCCAGACCATGAAACCCAGGATCGAGATCGCGCCGCTGGCGTAGATCATCGAGTGGTGGCCGAACAGTTTCTTGCCGGAGAAGGTAGAGATGACTTCGGAGAAAATGCCGAACGCCGGCAGGATCAGGATGTACACCTCGGGGTGGCCCCAGGCCCAGAACAGGTTGACGTACATCATCGGATTTCCACCCAGTTCATTGGTGAAAATGTGGAAATCCATGTAACGGTCAAGGGTCAGCAGTGCCAGGGTAGCGGTCAGGATCGGGAACGAAGCCACGATCAGGACGTTGGCCCAGGTGCAGGTCCAGGTGAAGATCGGCATGTCCATCAGCTTCATGCCGGGGGTACGCATTTTCAGCACGGTGGCCAGGAAGTTGACCCCCGTTAGCGTCGTCCCTAGCCCCGATAGCTGTAGGGCCCAGATGTAGTAGTCCACACCCACGCCCGGGCTATAGCCGGTTTCCGACAGCGGCGGGTAAGCAACCCAACCGGTCTTGGCGAATTCGCCGACACCCAGGGACACGTTCACCAGCACCACGCCTGAGACCAGCAGCCAGAAGCTCAGGGAGTTGAGGAACGGGTACGCCACGTCGCGGGCGCCAATCTGCAGCGGCACAGCCAGGTTCATCAGGCCGGTGAAGAACGGCATCGCCATGAAGATAATCATGATGACGCCGTGGGCGGTGAAGATCTGGTCGTAGTGCTCAGGCGGCAGGTAGCCCGGCGAGCCCTCGGTGGCCATGGCCAACTGGGTGCGCATCATGATGGCGTCGGCAAAGCCGCGCAGCAGCATAATCATGGCGACGATGATGTACATCACGCCGATTTTCTTGTGGTCCACGGACGTCAGCCACTCGGTCCACAAGTAGGTCCACTTCTTGAAGTAGGTGATTGCCGCGAACACCGCCAGACCGCCGAGCGCGATCATGGCAATGGTCACCATGACAATCGGCTCGTGGAACGGAATCGCTTCCAGACTTAATTTACCAAACATCGATTACTCCTCTGCCCCGGCAGCTGAATGCGAACTCATGTCCATCCCTTCCATGTGGGCCACTTCTTTGTCTTGCTTGTCTTGCTTGTCGTGGTGCATCGGCTTGCCCGGTTTCATGCCTTCATACTTGTCGATGATGGTCTGGAACAGGTTGGGCTTGAACGAGGCGTAGAGCGCGACTGGGTTGTTCTGGCTCGGTTTGGAAAGGGCTTCGTATTCAGCTTGGTCAAGCTGGTTAGGTGCCTTTTTGACATCACTGACCCAGGTGTCGAACTCTTCCTGGGTGGTGGCGATGGCTTTGAACTTCATGCCGGTGAAACCCGCACCGCTGTAGTTGGCGGAGATCCCGTCCAGCTCGGCGTTCTGGTTGGCCATCAGGTGCAGCTTGGTCTGCATACCCGCCATGGCGTAGATCTGGCCGCCCAGCCCTGGGATGAAAAACGAGTTCATCACGGTGTCGGACGTCACCCGGAAATTGATCGGGGTGTGGGCCGGGAACACGATCTTGTTGACCGTGGCGATGCCTTGTTCCGGGTAGATGAACAGCCACTTCCAGTCCATGGCGACCACTTCGATGGTGATCGGCTTGACGTCCGATTCCAGCGGACGGTACGGGTCCAGGGCGTGGGTCGACTTATAAGTGACGTAACCCAGGGCGACGATAATCAGGATCGGCACGGTCCAGACCGCGATCTCGATCTTGGTGGAGTGGTTCCACTTCGGCGTGTAGGTGGCCTGGGTGTTCGAGGCACGGTATTTCCAGGCGAAGATGAACGTCATCAGGATCACCGGCACGACCACCAACAGCATCAGCAGGGTCGCGGTGATAATCAGGTTTCGCTCGTCCAGGCCCACCTGGCCCTTGGGGTCGAGCAAGGTCATGTTGCAACCGCTGAGCAATAACATGCCCAGCAGAGGCAAAAAGCCTAACAATCGGGGGTACCTGGTTTTACTCATCTCACGACCTCTAAAGCAGCTTGCGCAATGCAGTTGGGTTTTGATCGCCAACACTTCACCCTGCCAAGGGTTGGCATTTTTTCATCGGTTGAATAAGGGCCTGCCCGGCGCGCTACGCGCTGATCGACAAATCCTGGGCTAGCGGTGTGTTCTTATTCGAATTCGTGGTCAAAGGCCTGGTTAAAGACCAATTCCATTTGGTGCGGAAATGTGGAAGGCGCCGGCACCTGCAAACCCTATGAAGCCTAAAAATGCCCCTGGGCCGCATGCGTGTGCTCAGGGATGAGCAGTGCCGCAAATTCAGTGCGGGCGATTGTAGATACGTCGGGTTTTATAAACCATGTCTCATCTAGAAATAATTTTTATCGCATTCAGCAACAATCTCTAACGATTATTGCGCCGACGCATAATCGTATCGAATTTCATTCTCAACAAAAACCCCGAAAAATGTAGGCTTAATGGGCCCGATTCAGACAGTTACACTGTGCGCAAAATCGCCTACCAGATCGCGCCATGCCCCTTTTTTAAAGGGCTATAGCGCCACGGCAAAACCTGTTAGAACTGCCTGGTGCCCGAGCGGCGCAAGGCGAAAAAAAACCGGCCACACCTGTGCGGGCTGCCCGCGCATTGTTGCAATAGCCCTACACTTTGAAATGATTTGTCACATAACGAGTGTGACAACGTGTCGCAGGTATGCAGCAACGATTCTTGAGCGTTGTCATGGCAATTTTCACCAAGACGAAAAAATACCAGGGCGTCGGCGTGCCACCGTCGCCCTGATACGTACTTTTGCGTACAACGCCGATGGGGTTACTCGAAGGCAGGCTGGCGTACACCGGTCTTGTAGCTCCAATCCAGGATGCTGGCTTCGCCATAACGGTTCATTGCTGTCAGCAGCGCATCCAGCGTCTTGAAGCGCACTTGATAGATTTCAGGCTGGGGGATGTGCTCGACGTAAACACTGTGACCATCGAAGTACACAGGTGCCGAGTGATAGCCATAACTGTCCGACTCATATTGAAGTTGAAACGCATAGCGCCGGCACAGTAAGAACATATGCGGTTCACTCAATTGCTCATCCAGGGTCGAGGGTAACTTTTGCCCGGTGTACTGGATGTGATCCAGAGCACCGGGCACCTGAGTAAAACCATATTCGTCCAGTACTTGGAGTAGGTCTTCAAGGTGGCTAAACAAACAGGTGTTAATATCTGGGTACTCATCGATGCTTACCCTGAAGCCGCCGTTCTCCAAGGTAATAGGGGCCTGGGTAATTTCCCCCGAGCCTGCACGATAAAGAACCATCAAATAGCTAAAGGCTTTTTCTTCCCAAAGGGTTTTGGTGACAGATACACGGGCTTCTTGCGAGAGATACATGATGCAATTTCCTTATTGCAGTAAGTTGAATCATCAGCATAGAAGAAGTTGCAAAAACAATAGTCGCCCTATGGCCGACAGTGAATGTAGGAGTCATCACCCACTTTCACTTATCCAGTTAAATCCACCACACAGCAAAACGCCCCGAACTCTTATCCAGAGCCGGGGCGTTATATAGTTAGTGCGTTTATGAGTTCAAGTGTTTGCGATTACGGGTAATCAGCAAAGGCACGAGCACCGCCGTCAATACAAACGCCAGCAACGCCCACTGCGCCAGGGACAAGCCAAGAATCGGCGGGTAAGGCGTGGAGCAAAAGCCATCGACCTGAAAGCCCAGGGGGAAGATCGTCGCCAGCGGCAGGCTGTCTACAATCGGCTGCAGCACATCGATACCGCAACTCACCGCCGGGTAGAACTGGGTGTATACGTGATGCCCGGCCACCGCCACACCGCCGAGGGCGCTCAACACCACCAGCGCTTCCATGACCGTCAGGCTACGGCGCCCCGGCATGGCGGCGCCGATAAACGCAAACAGCGCGATCAGCAGCAACGCATAGCGTTGCAGGATGCACAGCGGGCACGGTGCCTCGCCCAGCACCACTTGCATATAGAGCGCGCCGCCGATCAGTGCCAGGCAGATAATGCCCAGCAACACCAGATAACGGCGTTCGCGTACCAACCTTAGTGTTTCTTCACTCATTGTCGTAATCCTTTCCCAAATTGGCGGCGGTTCAATGGCCGCCAGTTTACACGCGGATCGTGAAGGTTCGCGCATGCGCCCCAGGTTAAAACCTGGGGCAATTAACAGCACAGGCATTAACGGCGGATTAATCTTCGCCGGCCGCTGCCGGGACAACTGGCACTCGCCTAACCGCGACCGGGAATGTTAGCGTGCTTGCTATTTTCCGCCGCCAGACGAGCACTCCTTCGATGAAAAAGACCGTACTTGCCTTCAGCCGCGTCACCCCGCAAATGGTTGAACGCTTGCAGCAGGACTTCAACGTGATCGTGCCCAACCCCAAGCAGGGCGACATCAACGCGCAGTTCAACGAAGCCCTGCCCCAGGCCCACGGTTTGATCGGCGTGGGACGCAAACTGGGCCGTGCGCAACTGGAAAACGCCCAGCAATTGCAAGTGGTGTCCAGTGTCTCGGTGGGCTACGACAACTACGACCTGGCCTACCTCAATGAACGCGGGATCATGCTCACCAACACCCCCGATGTGCTCACCCAAAGCACCGCCGACCTGGCGTTCGCCCTGCTGATGAGCAGCGCCCGCCGCGTGCCGGAACTCGATGCCTGGACCAAGGCCGGGCAATGGCAAGCCACCGTCGGCGCGCCGTTGTTTGGCACCGATGTGTTTGGCAAAACCCTGGGCATCGTGGGCATGGGTAACATCGGCGCCGCCATCGCCCGCCGCGGGCGCCTGGGGTTCAACATGCCGGTGATCTACAGCGGCAACAGCCGCAAGACGGCGCTGGAACAGGAACTCGGCGCCCAGTACCGTAGCCTCGACCAGTTGCTGGGCGAGGCGGATTTCGTCTGCCTGGTGGTGCCGTTGAGCGACAAGACCCGCCACCTCATCAGCCACCGCGAACTGGCGCTGATGAAACCTGGTGCGATCCTGGTCAATATCTCCCGCGGCCCGGTGGTGGATGAGCCGGCGCTGATCGAGGCCCTGCAGAACAACCGCATCCGCGGCGCGGGGCTCGATGTGTACGAGCGGGAGCCGCTCAGCGACTCGCCGCTGTTCGCACTCAGCAACGCCGTGACCCTGCCCCACATCGGTTCGGCCACCCACGAAACCCGCGACGCCATGGCCAACCGCGCCCTGGACAACCTGCGCAGTGCGCTGCTGGGCGAACGCCCGCGGGATTTGGTCAACCCTCAGGTGTTCAAGGGCTGATGGCCGCCAGCCCTTGGTCGCCCACAACAGGCGCCAAGGGCCGCTCATTCAGGCTGCGCGGGCGCCCTGCCGGTAAATGCCAGCCACTCGCGTTGGGTCAGTTCGTCAATCAGCGCTCTCTCCTGTTCTTCCAGCGACACCTTTAAGACATTGGCCTGCAACAGGTATTGGTGTTCATTGAGGGTGCCGTCGCTGACCTGTTCATCGAGTGCCTCCAGCGCCGTGTGCATGGACCTGAGCCGAGTGGCGAACGCGCCCTCGAATCGGTCTCGCAGCAAGTTCTCCCAGAAATCCCTGCGCCCGGGAACGGCCGATAACAGGATCTCGATATGGGTGCGTGCGTCCGCCAGGGTCAGCACCCTGCGCATGCTCTCGATGTCTTGCGTGCTCAGTTCCGGGGTATTGCGATCCATCCTTTGCCGGAACCTGCTTGGCATCACAAAGAGGTCGGCCAGGGCTATCTGATACGCCAGTTCCCGGCTGCTCAATAGGTGTTCCTGCTGGTACAGGCCGGTTTCCCGTAGATTATTTTTCAACACCTCCAGCCGCGCCTCGGTGCGAAACAACACCAAGGCATCCCACAACGCCTCGGGGCGCCGCCCGGTGGCAATCCTGAATGGCTGGGTGCTCAACGCGATGGAGCCCAGGATGAGTACCAAGCGGTTGATGGACAGGCCAGGTTCATAGGGCTCGCCATGGAGGTTCAGGGCGAATTGCGCACTGGCGTCGGCCCCTTCCAGCAAGTCCCACACGCAGCGGCCCAGGTCTTCACGTAGCGGGCGGTAAGACACTTCGTTGAAATGGGGGTGGGAGCCGATCCGCTCGATCAGGTCAAAAAACCCGCTCATCTGAGTGGACTGGCTCTTTACGCGGTTCCACAGTGCCCGTCGGTCTGCAAGGGCACTGCCGGGAATGTCCGCCAGCCAATGCTCAGGGTTGGCCGGCCTGGGCTCATAGCGGTTTATCACGCCGAAGTTCGCATCGCGGTGGTCAGGGTCGGCGTGATAACTGCGCAACAGGTCCCAGGTCTGATCGGAAAGCGGATTGCCTGCAAGGTCCATGGCCCGCAGCACCGCATGAGGAAGGGCGAGACCGAACTGGGTCAGTTCTCCAATGCGGTTATCGCGCAAATCGATCCGCCGAATACGGCGCAACCCCGCCATCCCAAAGGGCAAGTGAGTCAAGCCCGTATTGCGCAGGTTCAGTCCTTCGAGGCGGCTCAACGTACCCACCTGCAAACGCAGCCCCGGTTCCAACGGGTTACCCTCCAGATCCAGCACCCTGAGCTCGACCATGTCCATCAGGTATTGCACGTCTGGGAGGCTAAACGAGATCTGGTTGTACGCAAGGTCAAGCCCGATCAAGTCGGGCAGGCGCGTGAGATTTTGCACAAAATGACGTAGCCCATTGCTGCGTAACGACACGCTTCTCACCTTGGGAAACAGCCGCAAGAACGAAAACGGCACATCCTCCAGTGCATTGTCATCGAGCTTGAGCACCCTCACATTACGCAACGGCACAGCGATATCAGGCAGCTCGGCCAACGCCAACCCACTCAGATCCAACTCGTATCCACCGGCCACCTGCCTGGCCTCCTTTCGCCAGCACTGGAGCAGGCGCTGCGCGACAATGGCCCTGTTGCCTCCTGCCGCAAGTTCCACCCAGGCGCGCAATTGCTGCTCCAGGCGGCCCCTCTCCAGCGTCAGTTGAGCAATGGCCTCGCGCCGCTCATGGGTCGTATCGCCCAGGTCACCGATGTCCAACCACGCCTCATCTTCGGTCTGCGATGGGTAAAGCTCCCGGTAGGCCGCCAACAGTTGCCCGTCAACGGTTCGGGAGCGGCCCCTCCCACTCAGGGGATAACCAATGCGCCCAGCCGCCACGCGCCGAGGCGCAATAAACCAGGGCTTGATGGGCCGCATCCCGAGGACTTCCCGGGCGCGCGCCCTGTCGCCGCTCACCTGCTGGGCGATCTGCTCGCGCCATTGCGCATCGGCGAGGGCCGGTTGCGGCACCAACGCCTGGCGCTGGGCCGCCGGCAACCCAGCCAGCAGCGCCGTAAAAAACCATACATCAGCCGCCCCTGTGCTACTGCCATTGGCCGTGAACGTCTGGGCCTGGTAGCCCTGAGCGGTATTCCTCATCTCCAGGCGTACAGTCGCCGTCTCGCTGCCCAGGCTATCGACCCGCCCTTGCGGGTCGAAGACCTCAACCCGCATGTCCACGGGCCAGCCGGGCAGGCGCGAGAGCGCGTGCAGGATCAACCGATGGCTGTCCGCCGACTGCGCGGCCTGTAGGAACAACCCTTCAAAGGCGCGGTTCAGGCGCACCGTTTGCACCTGCCAACGCGCCTCTTCACCCAACGCATGAGGAATTTTTCCTGCCGCCAGTTGCTCACGCTCAACAGTGTTGGCACCGCGCACCAGGTCATCGGCAAGCACCTGCGTCAGGCTGGGGAAGGCTCGCTGAATCAACTGGGCGCGCGGATCGGCGCTCAGGTGATCGCGCAGGCTTAAGGCCTGGAACAACTGCGCAGCCAACTGTGGCCGGGCCTGTTCCCGCCGCGTCAGCAGCGCCTCCACTGGCGGCTCAAGGCCCGGCCCGGATGGGCCGACAAGGCCGCTCACCCCATCGGCATCGAGCGTACCCAGCAGGCTCACGAAAAACTCACGCCCCCGCTCCAACCCGATGTCGATCTGCTGATGGCGCTCGAAACGCGCCACGCTGTCCAACAACAACGCAGGTGGTGGCTCACTGTTGGCATGAACCCGGCGCAGGACGTCTTCGCCCACACCACTGACCGCCGCGATGCCGTCGATAGCATCGGCACCGAACATCGCCACCGAATGCCCCAGGCGCCGAAACGGCTCATGGCCCTCCCACGTCCGGGGGTTCTCATCGGCTAGACGCCAGGCGCCATGGCCGTTGTGGACCAAGGGCAGGCCCACGGCGCCGACCTTGAGCGGGTGCACAATCTCCCAAGCCAATGGCTGGCCGTGTGCCGCTACCTGATAGGTACGGCCACCCAGGGGTAAATAACGTTCAGCGGCCACGGTATACAGCCCCGTGGCGTCGGGTTGCAGCCTGTTCAGGTCTACATTCGTGACCTCGTAATGTTCCAGCCCGGTGGTGGGTAACCGGAATGCGCCCTGGGTCGTACGGTGCCTGAGCATCGCCTGGGCCACCCGCAGACGCAGGCTCTGCACCGGATCGTCGGAGGCCAGGTCCAGGGTCAAGCGTTGCGCCGCGCCAAGGTGCGCAAGGAGAGCGAGGTAGAAGCTGTCGGGGCCCCCGATCGCCTCTTCGCGCCGGCTCTGTTGGTGGTCGAACACGGCAACGCGCCCCTCGTCATCGGTGAGCAATACGATGGTCTGATCCCCCGCGCCCTTGCTGGCGTAAGGGTTGCTTTGGGCTGGCGCACCCACCACCAGGTCGCGCCCCAGGGAATGACGGAGCACAAAACGGGCAAAGCCTTCAGCCCAGGCCAGCGCGTCGGGGTTAAAGGCGCGGCGGTGGAAAATGCCGTCCAGTGCCGCGTCACGTCGGCCGTCGTCACGGGCGCGACGCAGGGCCCAATACAAGCGTTCTGGAAGCAGTTGCGAGCGCACGATCTGTTCCTGCTCGTGGCTCGGCAACGGATGCTCGCGCAGCACCTCCAGCAACCGGGGCCGGGATACCTGCGGGTGCAGCGCCTCCAGTGTGCGCACCACCGTCGGTGTGGTACTGCCCTGCGCGCCACGGCTATCGGGCAGCAGTTGCCGCACGCCTGGCCGCGCGGCGGCTGCGCCCGCGCGCAGGCTCGTGCCGAATCGCGTCAGGGCCTCGAACAGCTCTAACCCACGCACGGACAACAGTTCCAGCAACTCGGACGCCACGGTGCTGCGCCGTTGCGCCAGCGCATCGGCGGCGGCCAGGTCCGGCGCTGGGTGCAATGCGGGCACAGCGTGCAGTACCCAGTCCAGCAGGTCGGTATCCGGCACCCTGCGCCCTGAGGTATCGAGGCGGTGGTCCCCTTGCACGATCAGCACAACCTGCCTGCTGGCCAATGGCGCGCCATTGCGGCTGTAGCTGCACACCACGTCGCCGTCGCTGTCCTTGCGTACCAGGGCGGTGTCCGCCGGCCAGCCTGGCACATGGGGCAACAGTGCCAACAAGGCGTCGGCGGCATGCACGGGTATCGGCTCAAGCGTGTCGAGCAGCGCACCGAGCTGGCGGATGTGCTGATCGGCCCGCAAGCGCACGATGCCATCGATCACTGCCGCCGACAGGGGCCGGGCCTCGCCACGCCATAGGCTGTCCAGCTGCGCGCGGGAAATTGCGCAGCCCTTGAGCAACGCCTCCAGGGCATTCACCGGCACCCCGGACAGGCCCAGCATGCGCTCGAGCAACGTGGTGTCGCTCAGGCGAGCACTGTCATCCAGCGCCAGGCGCCAGGTTCGGCTCATCGCGTCATAACGTACCGGTGGGCTGAAAGGCGAGCCGCCCGCGCGTGGCTTGAGTTGCCAGCCCTGATCGCCCACAGGCACAACCTGCGCCAGCAGGGTCTGCTCGCCCTGGGCCACCTGCACATAGCGTTGTTCGCCGTGCTCGATGAAGCCCTGGTCATTGGGCTCCCGGATCTGGGGCAATTGATCGGGGCTGAGGGCGAAGGGTTGGATGTCTTCGCGCCAGAGCCCCACGGTGCCATCGCTCAGGGTGACCTTATGGTGGCCACTAAGCCGTTGAAACAGCCGCGCGTGTCGCCGGTAGGCCATGTTCCCCAGCCTGCGCTCCAGGCTGACACTGAACATCAGGTCTGCCAGGTCGATGAACGCCTGGGTCAAATCCGCCGCCTCGCCGTGGCTCAAGGCCTCCACGCCTTGGTACAGGCTGTAGCCTAAGGTAGTGAACAGAGCCAACTGCCTCAGGCCATTGATACCGCGCACCGGGCCAGGCACGGGGATCAGCAGCCAGTCCAGCGACTCATTGACGATGACCTTTATGATCTTGACGGCCGACTCCCAATCCCTATCAGAGGTCTGGATGGCCATCGCTTTGATATTGCTGGCAAAGCGGCCGGTTTCAAACGCCCACAACGCCGCATGGGGCGAGGTAGTGGGCTCCTGGGTATACGTCAGTTGGTTGATATCGCGCTGGTAGAGGGCGCGGGAAAAAACGTCATAGAGGCGTGAAGCGACCCAGTTCAGGCCCGTGGGCCTTACCGGGACGCGACTGAAACTGCGCAGCAGAGCCTGATCGTGAAACGACAAAGGCTCGTGCAGCCAGGGGAAATGGCCATGATAGGCGGCGATGAATTGGTGCTTGAAGCTGTTCCAGGCCCACTTCACCTCATCCTCATGCTGCAAGGCACCATTGGGGCGGTTGGGAAAATAGGTAAATACGCCTCTGACCCCCGCCACCCTGAACATCACCAGCGGCACGCGGATAGGGTGGCCACGTTCAGGGGGTTGCTGCACGCCAGCAAACCCGGGCTCGGGCACCGTCAGGGGTTCGCCCGCGCCATAGGGAACCCGCATCGTCAGCAAGGCGCAGCTCGACCATTGGGTCGGCGCCCGATCTGCCCGCTTCAGGGCCTCGTAACGGCTGCGGTCGATGCCGCTGGTGGACGACGTCCGCAGGGCTTCCAGCAGATCGAACTCAAACTGGAGCGCCACTTTGCTCTGCAGCAGGCGCTTGAGTTCCCCCTGCTCCAGCGTCTGTTGCAGTTGCTCGTTGAGCCGCGCGCCTAGATCCAGCTTGCGCACCTTGTCGATAAACGCCGCCACACTCAGGCCGCCATCGATGTAGCTGGCATTCTCGGTACTGCCCATCTTCGGCAGATACCACGCGGTGTCGAAACCGAAGTTGCCACAGGCCGCCTCCCACAGGCTGACGCTAAAGACGTCTTCAGCCTGCGCATGAGGGTCCAGGGCCCGGGTCGCCCGTAACGGCCCCTCGTCCTGCTCGCCGGGGGCAGGTTTGAGGTAGCGGGTGTGCAGGTAGGTGGTTTGCGGGTCGATGTCGCGCCCGGCGATCTCGCGCAAAACCGCACGCAACTGCTCCAACCCTGCGGCCTCGAACGCCTTGTGGAAATCCGCGGCGCCCTGCTCGAGGCGTTGCTGGGCGTTCAACACTTGTCGCTGCAAGGCCAGGTAGCGGCTGCGCTCCTCATCCTGAAGGCCGCCCATGAACTGCTCGTATTGCACATGCAGTACGTCCACTACCTGCTGCAAGCTCCATTGCTGCTGCGACAGCAGCCACTCATGGTCCGGCGGCGCGGCCAGGAATGTCGCGAGACTGGACGCCTCGTCTTTGCCTTGGTTGGCCATTGGTCAGTCCTTTTAAAAAACCAATGGCCAGCCTAAGCCCCCCCGCCGGACGATCCACTCTACTTATATACCGCCCTCAGGCGAGCGAGCGCCGAGGGGCCAGCGGCGCGGGTTTGCGGAACACCAGCACATTGCCCAGCATTACCAGCACCAACCCGACCAACGCCGGGGCCGTCCATTGGTAGCCTTCCACCAGCGCCGAGACGTTGAGTGCCACCACTGGGAACAGCACCGTGCAGTACGCCGCACGCTCCGGGCCCATGCGCCCGACCAGCGTCAGGTACGCGGTAAAGCCGATCACCGACCCCGGGAGCACCAGGTACAGCAACGAACCGAGGTAGCGCGTCGTCCACTCCACCTCAAAAGCGATGCCACTGGCCAGGCAATACGCCGCCAGCATCGCCGCGCCATAGGCCATGCCCCAGGCGTTGGTGGTCAAGGGCTTGAAACCGGCCTTCTGTTGCAGGCTGGAAAGCATGTTGCCCGCCGAGAAACACAGCGTGCCCAGCAGCGCCAACCCCAGGCCCAGCACGGTTTGTGGGCTGGCGCTGTGGCCCGCCAGTTCCGGCCAGAACAGAAAGCCCAGGCCCAGCAGGCCCAACGCACCGCCCATCAACACGTTGCGGGCGACTTTCTGGGCGAAGAACACCCGGGCGTTGAGGGCGTTCCACAAGGTTGCCGTGGAAAACACCACCGCCACCAAACCGCTGGGCACCCATTGGCTGGCGTACAGAAAGCACATGAAGTTCACGCAAAACAGGCACAGGCCCTGGGCCAGGCAAATCAAATGGGCGCGCCGGTTCATCGGCTGCAAACGGCGGCTGAGCAAAAGGATGGCAAACAGCACCAGGGCCGCCAGGGCAAAGCGGTAGACAATCGACACCTCGATGGCTACCACACCCAACTGCCATTTGAGGGCAATCCAGGTGGTGCCCCAGATCAGCACGGTCAGCAGGTACAAAGTGATGTTCATGGCGAGGGCTCCTGAAGAAGGCCTTCAGTTTCAAGCCTCACCTGGCATTGGCGCTTGCATAAACTTGCGCTTTTGTCGCCGGTGGGCTGGCAGGGTGATGGCGACGGAGTAGGATGGCGACCTGTTGCCATCGATGCCCGCGCCCATGCCCACCCTGGAAAACCTGCACGTCTTTCAAGCTCTCCATCGCTCGCCCAACGCGCGCCTGGAGCACAGCGCCGAGCTCGGTGACGGCATGGCCGCCGCGCTGTGGAGCAACCATCACGACGCCCAGGACTACCAGGCCCCAAGCCACCACACCCTGTCGTGCTACATCGCCGGCGGCACCGGCACCTTCCGCCGTGGCCAGCCCGGCACCACGGGCGCCCCCGACAAACTCTGCATCCTGCCCGCCGAACATCAATCGGCGTGGGTCATCAATGGCGAAATCCGCCTCGCCCACCTGTACTTCGACCCACGCCAATTCGCCCTGGGTTGCGTCACCCTGTTGGACCGCGAGCCGCGGGAAATGCAGCTGCGCGAAAGCACCTTCCTCGATGACCCGGCCCAGGCCCGGCGCTTTCGCCAACTGATCCGCCTGAACTGGAACGAGCCCGGCGAGCGCCTGCTCACCAGCAGCCTGGCCCACGAGATGCTCAGCCACACCCTGCTGACCCAGGTCGGCCTGCGCCAGGGCCTGCGCGTCAAGGGTGGCTTGGCCGCACACCAACGCCGCGACCTGGTGGCCTTCATCGAACAACACCTGGCCGAGCCCCTGAGCCTGGGCCAACTGGCGGCGCGTTGCGCACTGTCGGAATTTCACTTCGCCCGCATGTTCCGCCACAGCTTCGGCCTGGCCCCACACCAATACGTCCTGGCCCGGCGCCTCAACCACGCCCGCCACTTGTTGCGCCACAGCGCCCAACCCCTGGGCGAAATCGCCCTGGCCTGCGGTTTTGCCAGCGCCAGCCACTTCGCCAACCGCTTCCGCCAGGCCATTGGCGGTACGCCCGGTGAGTTTCGCCAGGCGTTTTCGGGGTAGCCGCTTTACTCAGGCCGTTGGATCAACGCTAGAACCACGCGGTCTTCCAGGGCGCGAATGGCTGCGGCGCCTGCCAGGTAGCTGTTCGTTACCATCGCAAACACCAGCGGCCGCCCGGCAGCGGTGCGCACATAACCGGACAACGATGAGATTCCCGTCAACGAGCCGGTCTTGGCGTGCAGGTTGCCTTGGGCCGGGGTATCGCGCAGGCGATTGCGCAAGGTGCCGCCGACCAACCGGTCCGGTTCGCCGGCAATCGGCAGAGCCGCGTACCAGGCGTCGAACCAGGGTTGCTGGCGAACGCTGAGCAACACCTGCGTCAGGCTCTGGGTGGACAACTGATTGCGCCGGGACAGCCCCGAACCATCCACCTGGCGCCACGCCGTAGGGTCCAGGCCCAGCCCTGAGAAAAACCCGTTCACCGCGCCAATGCCTGCGTCGGTCGTGCCCGCCTGCGCAGTACGCCGCCCCATCGCCTTGAGCAGCACTTCAGTCATCGCGTTATTCGACAGTTTGAGCAGCACCGGCATCAACTGCGCCAGCGGCGCCGACTCATGGCTGACCAGTACCGTGGCGCCGGGTGCGGTCACGGCGCCGATGAACGTACGCCCGCGCACCTTGATGCCCTCGGCCACCAGCGCCGCCTGAAACACATCCGCCACCAACCGCGTCGGCTCCCAGACGCTGACCCACTTTTTGCTGGCCTCGCCCACCGGCACAGTGCCGGTGACCGTGAGGCGATTACTGCCGTGTTCACGGCTGACGCGGATCGTGTTGGCCTCCCCCACCGTTGCCTGGTTGTTTACCGTGAGCAAGCGGTTGGCCGGGTGAATGCGCACCTGCACTGGCTCACCGGGAGCTACGGCGTTGACGTGCACCAGCACCGAACCGGCATCGAAATCCCCGTCCGGCGCCAGGCTCAGCGCCGATATCTGCGCACCGTAGGCCTTATCCTCGTCATCCACCGCCCAGTCGATGCCCAGGCGCACGGCATCGAATGCCGTGTCGTCGAACACCATGTCGCCGCTGACCTCACGCACCCCCTGGCGCGCCAACCTGGCCGCCAGCTGCCGGTAATCCTCGGCCTGGATACTCGGGTCGCCCGCGCCGCGCAGGTACAGGTTGCCCCTGAGCACAGCCCCGTCGAGGCGGCCATTGCTCAATACCTGGGTGGTAAAACGGTAATCGGCACCCAGCACTTGCATCGCCGCCGCCGAGCTCAGCAACTTGAGGCTAGACCCCGGCACCAACCGCGAATCGCCATTGCGCTGGTAAAGCACCGCACCGCTGACCGCATCGCGCACCGTCAACGACACCTGCGCGCCATTGAGCAGCGGGTCGGCCAGCAGGTTATCCACAGTGGTCGTAGCCTGGACCTTGGGTACGCAAACGCAGGCAACCAAGAACAGACTTAAGTAAATAGGTAGTAACCGCGGGTTGAAGCGTTTTATTGAGTTCATAAAAGTCCTTTTTGCCGTTCAATTATTGGCCCGTGGCTCAAGTACTCTTGTGCCACGGCAGGACAGTATTCAAACTTATTGCGCCACGCCTAGTGGCGTACATATATTCTTTCAAATCAGCCAGAATAAACGCCTTATCCAATACCCTGCCGATCAGATGCCACTTCGCCAGGAACTTGCCTGAGCCATGAGTGCTTGTTTATTTTTCGGGACAATATAGAGACATATAAACACCCGCCTATCGGTTTGCGCGCAGCCACTCCAAACCCCGCCCGTGCCCTACCCACAACTTAGGCGTCCATCTTTCAACTAGCATTTCCCGCATTGGAACGGGCCATACAACTTATTTAGTTGGTATCTCGCAACAACAAGTTACCTACAGGCAGAACATCGCCACCCTTAGCCCTTATTGAAAGCCACTTATCCCGCCTGAATTCATAGAATAAGCGCAACGCTTGAAACGAGAGGCAGAGAGCCAGCCACCGGTAGAATCCAGGCTCTCACACCGAAGGATTCAAGCGCAGATGACTACGCATTACCGGCAGCTGACTCA
>NZ_JCBCUW010000020.1:0-99897 GCF_059862525.1 Pseudomonas sp. MF08875 | reverse complement strand
GACCGTCGAAGCCGTCAATCGGACAGTAGCGAGGATCAATCTACGCCCGCGCAAGCGCTTGGGCTGGAAGACGCCGTACGAAGTGCATACAGGGGTGAGCGTTGCACTTATGTGTTGAATTCAGGGGCTCTGGGTGTTCTCACGATGCTTGGCGCCTCGACTTTCACCAGCCCGGCGCGGTCCATCCTAATGTACTCGGCATTCACTGTACTCTCGCGCCTAACCTCTCCATGGGTATTATCCACGAGCAAATATTGGCTAAATAACGCCCTCCCCTGCGCACCTTGCAATCCAATACTGATTTGAAGCAAGCGTTCCTTGTGCGTATTTTCCCGTAGCACAATGGATGGAACATCATGAATCTCAAATTCCAGCTTTCCACCCGAAGCAATTAAATATGACCTGACCGCATTGGCTTTATTTTCATTACCCTCGACCCCTTCACCCAGTTTCGCGATACTCACCGGCGAATCATTGACATCCAATAGACGGACACTTCCCCGTTGTAGTCCTGGCTGGCCCGCAGCGGTGTTATAGGCTTCGATGTACCTCCTTGGCCAAGCCTCAAGGGTCCGGCTGGACGGGTTGTGTTCATACATATTCACATTGAATTGCCAGGACTCTTTTTTCTCCAGATCATTTACATGAATACTTTCATCCCAAGTCAACGCAGGTGGCTCTTCCATACGGCCTCTTACCTTATCCAACCACCTGCCCTTGTAAGACAATACTAACCTCACCTTGAGATCATGCCCTTCAGACTCCCGAGACTTCAAAGCTGAATGTGACAACTCAAGTTTCTCCAACTTCCAACGGCCCAACTGTTGCGCAGGCACAGGCAAGTCATTCCCCCCTACCAACCCCTTCTTATCAGTCAAATAAGTGGGCCGATTATTGACCATCCAATAAAAATTAAGCCCATCGACTTCCCCCGCCGGATCTGCACTTAACCACCGCTGTAACCACGGCGCGTAATAGCGATAACCGTAGTAATAAAGCCCCGTGGCGTCGCGTTCTTTACCTGAATAACGCACGGTCTTGTGTTTGACCTGCACCGCACTTCTGCCCGCCCACCACGCCGTGCCACCAAAGGGGTAGTAACTTTCCTGGCTGATAAGGGCAGCGTGTTCATCCACCTCCAACGTGCAGGAGCCCAGGTGATCGCTGATGCCGTAGCGTAATTGATCGTTGGTGACACCCGCCGGCGGCGCAGTTTCCCAGTGCAACACCCGCACGCTGTTGCGCCCGGCCTCAAGGTGGATGACGTGGTAGCGCTCGGCACCGTGCTGGTGAGTTTCCAACCCGGGCAAGTAGCGCACTTCGCCACGCAGGGTGCGACGGTGCGCCTGGGCCAGTCGGACTTTACGCAGGCGATGGCCGGGGCGGTCATAGACGTAATGCTCCTCGTCGTCCGTACCGTCCGGGCGCTGCACCTGGGTAACCCGGCTCAACTGGTTGCGGGCGTCCCAGTGCAGGGCTTGGCCGGGTTGCAGGGTTTGCTGGTTGCCCTGCGCGTCAAAGCCCTGGGCGATGTCGTCCTCGCCGGGCAGGCTGCCCTCCGGGCGCTGGGCCAGGCTGCGGTTGCTGCGCTGGGAAACGGCCATGACGAAGGTGGGCGCGCCGCTGTGCTGGCGGCTGCGCAGGTTACCCGCCGCGTCGTAGGTAAACGCCTGGGTGTAGTTGCGCAGTTGGTTGGGGTCGGCCGGCAAAGGTTGCAACGCCGGCAGTTGCGGGCCATAGGCCGGGGTGATGACTTCGCGGCCGCTGGCCTGCACCAGTTGATAGAGGGTGTCGTACTGGTAGCGGTTGATCGGCTCGATGCGCCGATTGCCGTGGTAGCGCACGGGTTGGGCCTGGTCCTCAATGCTCAGAACGTTGCCCATGGGGTCGTAGGTGTAATGCACATCCGCCAGCACCTGGGCAGCGGCCGCCCGCAGGTGCAGCAGGCGCCCATCCCGAGGGTCGTACTCGGCCCGGGTCTGCACGCCGTTACCGGCGGTTTCTTCCTCGACTTGGCCGAAGGCGTCATAGGCCAGCGCGCTGACCAGCAGGCGAGGCACTTGGCCCGCCCCCACCAGGCGCAGGCTGGCGGACTTCAACTGCCCCGCCCGGGTGTAGGTGAACGAACGCAGGTGGCCCATGGCGTCGGCCTGGTTGTGCAACTGGCCGGTGGCGATGTGGGTTTGCCTGCTGATAAAACCCGGCCCGGGCTCCAACAGGTCATCACGCTGCCCGGTGCCGATGGGCCAGTCGGGCGGCTCCAGGCTGGCGAGGAACTGGCGCTGCTCCGCCAGCGCCGTGCCATCGAGCCCGTAATCGCGCAGGTGCAACGTGCCTGCCGGGTCGTCATGGCGAATCAACCGGCCGCACTGGTTATGGGCCGCCGCATCGGTGCCGGCGTAGGTCATGCGTTCGACGAACCGGGCCGCCTCGCCCGCCACAGCCTCGCGCACCGCCAGCGGCCGCAGCAGCGCATCGTGCTGGGTATGCTGTTGGCTGCCCCGGCTGTCCCACGCCGACAGCACCTGGCCCGCCACCGCGGGCAAATTCAGTTGCCACCCGGCGTCGAGGCTGTCGGTCAGTAATGGCTGGCCGGATAACCTGTACACCGAGGTCAGGTTGGGCTTGGGTGAAAGGCCCCACAGTCTCGGGTCCCAATTGCCGACGCGGCGCCCGGCACCGTCGTACACCTGGCGGGTGATCCGCGCCTCGGCGGCTTGCCGCGAAAGCTCGCGGCAATAGGCCACTGTGCGCACCGGCAGGCCTCGCGGGTCAACCGCCGACAGGGTCGGCGTATGGGCATGGAGCCGGGTTGCGCGGGGCATGCGACACCTCGTTCACATCAGGCTGAACACAGGCCCTACGATGCCTGACGGATCGAGGCACGGATACTGTCAGAACTTACAGGTAGGTAGAGGCCCTACAGCCCCAGGAAGCGCTTCAACTCATCGGCCTTGGCCAGCGCGTCGCGCCGCCCAAGGTCGATCAACTCGCTGCAATACCCGGCCTCGAACAACAAGTAGCTGAGCACCCCGGCCCCGCTGGTCTTGGTGGCACCAGGCCCGCGCAAGAACATGCGCAAGGCCCGCGGCAGTTCCTGGCGGTGACGGGCGGCGATTTCGTCGATGGGCTGGCTGGGGGCGATCACCAGCACGTCCACCGGCGCCGCGCCCAGGCTGCGGGTGGGCGTGCCGTGGGGCAGCAGGTGGCCGAACTGGTTGAGGCGCTGCAACAGCTCGATATCGCCTTCGAGGCTGTCGATGAAGGTGCTATTGAGCAGGTGCCCGCCGATCTGCGCCAGGGTCGGCTGTTGCCCGGTGTAGCTGCGCTGCAAAGGGTGCTGGGGGTCAGCGCCGCGCGGGTTGCCGCTGACGCCCACCACCAGCACCCGACTCGCGCCCAGGTGCAGGGCTGGGCTGATGGGCGCCGATTGGCGCACGGCACCATCGCCAAAAAATTCGTCGCCGATCTTCACTGGCGCGAACAGCAGCGGGATCGCCGAACTGGCCAGCAAATGCTCGACGCTCAACGGCGTCGGCAGGCCAATGCGGCGATGGCGCAACCAGGCATCGATGGTGCCGCCGCCCTGATAGAAGGTCACCGCATGGCCGGACTCGTAGCCAAACGCGGTGACGGCCACGGCCTTGAGTTGCCGCGCCTTGATCGCCTCGTCGATGCCGCCCAGGTGAATGCGCTCTTGCAGCAAGTCGCGCAAAGGGCTGCTGTTGAGCAGCGCCACCGGCACCTGGGCGCCTAGGCCCAGCAGGCTATGGCCGACAAAACGGCTGGCCTGGCGGATCACCCCCGGCCAGTCGCTGCGCATCACTTGATGGCTGCGAAAACTTTGCCAGAACGCGGTCAGGCGTTCGATGGCGGCGCCAAAGTCCATCGCGCCACTGGCCAGGCTCACAGCGTTGATCGCCCCGGCGGACGTGCCGACGATCACCGGGAACGGGTTGGCCGCCCCCGCCGGCAGCAACTCGGCAATTGCCGCCAGCACGCCCACCTGGTACGCCGCCCGCGCCCCGCCCCCGGAAAGAATCAAACCCGTTACCGGTTCGGCACGACTCATTGCAAGGCTCCAGGGCAGGTCAAGAAGGGATTAGCGTTGGGCGTAGAGTTTCGGCTCGCCCGGCGGGCGGCTCTTGAAGCGGCGATGGGCCCACAGGTATTGCTCGGGGCACTGGCGCAGCGAAGCTTCGACCCACTGGTTGATGCGCAGGCAGTCGGCCTCTTCGGACTCGCCGGGGAAACCCTGCAATGGCGGGTGGATCACCAGGCGATAACCGCTGCCGTCCGCCAGGCGTTCCTGGGTGAAGGGCACCACCAGGGCCTTGCCCAGGCGCGCGAATTTGCTAGTGGCGGTCACCGTCGCGGCTTGAATGCCGAACAGCGGCACGAAAATGCTCTGCTTGGCGCCGTAGTCCTGGTCCGGCGCGTACCAGATCGCCCGCCCGGCGCGCAGCAGCTTGAGCATGCCACGCACATCGTCGCGCTCCACCGCCAGGGAATCGAGGTTGTGGCGCTCGCGGCCGTGGCGCTGGATAAAGTCGAACAGCGGGTTCTTATGCTCGCGGTACATGCCGTCGATGGTGTGCTGCTGGCCCAGCAGCGCAGCGCCGATTTCCAGGGTGGTGAAATGCAGGGCCATGAGGATCACGCCCTTGCCCTCGCGCTGAGCCTGTTTGAGGTGCTCCAGGCCTTCGACATGGGCCAGGCGTGCCAAACGGGCGCGCGACCACCACCAACTCATCGCCATCTCGAAGAAGGCAATGCCGGTGGAGGCGAAGTTTTCCTTGAGCAGGCGCTTGCGCTCGGCGGCGGTTTTTTCCGGGAAACACAGTTCCAGATTGCGCTGGGCGATGCGCCGCCGGTCGCCTGCCACCCGGTACATCAGGGCGCCCAGGACGCGGCCGATCTTGAGCAGCAGCGGGTACGGCAACTGCACGATCAGCCACAGCAGCCCCAGGCCCAGCCACAGTGGCCAGAAACGCGGAAGAAAAAATTCGGCTCGTAAACGCGGGCGATCCATTAAAGATTCCGTCAAGACAAAGGCCGCGCATTCTACATCGGTTCGCAGCGGGTTGCGGCTCGCGGGCGTTCTCGTTATAAGTCTCGGCACTTTTAGTGACAAGCCGTTTAATGCCGACCATGAGCCAAACCGAACCGCTAGACCAAGATCCTGTGTTCCAGTTGAAGGGCAGCATGCTCGCCATAACGGTGCTGGAACTGGCCCGCAATGACCTTGAGGGGCTGGATCGCCAATTGGCCGCGAAGGTCGCCCAGGCCCCGAATTTCTTCAGCAACGCCCCGCTGGTGCTGGCCCTGGACAAACTCCCGGCCCAGGAAGGCGCGGTGGACCTGCCCGGCCTGATGCGCATTTGCCGCCATCATGGCCTGCGGACCCTGGCCATCCGCGCCAGCCGCATCGAAGACATCGCCGCCGCCATTGCCGTTGACCTGCCCGTGCTGCCCCCCTCCGGCGCCCGCGAGCGGCCGCTCGACCCGCAGGAAGGCGTGGCGCGTAAAAAGCCGGAAAAACCGCCAGAACCCACCATCAAGCCGACCAAGATCATCACCTCCCCCGTGCGCGGCGGGCAGCAGATCTACGCCCAGGGCAGCGACCTGGTGGTGATTTCCTCGGTCAGCCCGGGGGCGGAACTTCTCGCCGACGGCAACATCCATGTATACGGCCCCATGCGCGGCCGGGCGCTGGCCGGCGTCAAGGGCGATACCAAGGCACGGATTTTCTGCCAGCAATTGAGCGCCGAACTGGTGTCGATTGCCGGCCAATACAAAGTTTGCGAAGACCTGCGGCGCGACCCGCTGTGGGGTTCTGGCGTGCAGATCAGTCTGTCGGGTGATGTGTTGAACATCATTGGGCTTTAACGGATACTGCCGCATTTTCCAAACATCTCTAACGCGTAGCGAAAACAGCCCAAACGAAGTAGGAAATTGACCCAAAGCCGGCCGTTAATAGCGCTTTTGCTCAAATTTCAGCCAAGGTTGTTCGGCAGTTGGCGTTTTCCAGAGATGTTTTTCAGGGGCTAAAAGTCCTTTTTCCTTAGGGGTGAAACACCTTGGCCAAGATTCTCGTGGTTACATCCGGCAAGGGTGGTGTGGGTAAGACCACCACCAGCGCCGCTATCGGTACCGGCCTCGCTCTGCGCGGCCACAAAACAGTGATCGTCGACTTCGACGTGGGCCTGCGTAACCTCGACCTGATTATGGGTTGCGAGCGTCGCGTGGTTTACGACTTCGTCAACGTGGTCAACGGCGAGGCCAACCTGCAGCAAGCCCTTATCAAGGACAAGCGCCTGGAAAACCTCTACGTCCTGGCCGCCAGCCAGACCCGCGACAAAGACGCGTTGACCGTCGAAGGCGTGGAAAAGGTCCTGATGGAACTCAAGGAAACCTTCGAGTTCGTGGTCTGCGACTCCCCTGCTGGCATCGAGAAAGGCGCCCACCTGGCCATGTACTTCGCCGATGAGGCGATTGTCGTGACCAACCCGGAAGTGTCCTCGGTGCGTGACTCCGACCGCATGCTGGGCCTGTTGGCGAGCAAATCGCGGCGCGCCGAGAAAGGCGAAGACCCGATCAAGGAACACCTGCTCCTGACCCGCTACAACCCTGAGCGCGTGAGCAACGGCGAAATGCTGGGCGTTGAAGACGTCAAGGAAATCCTCGCCGTCACCCTGCTGGGTGTCATCCCCGAATCCCAAGCGGTGCTCAAGGCCTCCAACCAGGGCGTGCCGGTGATTCTCGACGACCAGAGCGACGCCGGCCAGGCGTACAGCGATGCGGTCGATCGTTTGCTGGGCAAAACCGTGGAACATCGGTTCCTTGATGTCGAGAAGAAGGGATTCTTCGAGCGCCTGTTTGGAGGTAGATAATGAATCTTTTTGACTTCTTTCGTGCCAACAAAAAAGTAAGCACCGCGTCGGTAGCGAAAGAGCGTCTACAGATTATCGTGGCGCATGAACGCGGCCAGCGCAGCACCCCGGACTACTTGCCCGCCCTGCAGAAGGAACTGGTGGAAGTGATCCGCAAGTACGTCAACATCGGCTCCGACGATGTGCACGTTGCCCTGGAAAACCAAGGCAGCTGTTCGATCCTGGAACTGAACATCACCCTGCCGGATCGTTGATCGAACCGGTGGAGGCCACAGCAGGCTGAACACCTGCTGATCCAATATGGGAGCGGGCCTGCCCGCGAAGGCGTCGTCACCGACCTTTTCGCGGGCAGGCCCGCTCCCATACGTTTGTCATGAGGCTGTTGTAATGCCGTTGTCCAATATCCGCATCATCCACCAGGACGCTGGTGTGCTGGTGGTGGACAAGCCAACCCTGCTGCTTTCCGTGCCCGGCCGGGCCGAAGACAACAAGGATTGCCTTATCACCCGCCTGCAAGAAAACGGCTACCCCGAAGCCCGGATCGTCCATCGCCTGGATTGGGAAACCTCCGGCATCATCCTGCTGGCCCGTGACGCGGACACCCACCGCGAACTGTCCCGGCAGTTTCACGACCGCGAAACCGAAAAAGCCTACACCGCGCTGTGCTGGGGCCAACCCGAACTGGACAGCGGCAGCATCGACCTGCCCCTGCGCTATGACCCGCCGACCAAACCGCGGCATGTGGTGGACCACGAGTTCGGCAAGCACGCCCTGACCTTCTGGAAAGTGCTGGAGCGTTGTGGCGACTGGTGCCGCGTCGAGCTGACCCCCATCACCGGCCGCTCGCACCAGTTGCGCGTGCACATGCTGTCCATCGGCCACCCGCTGCTGGGCGACGGTTTGTACGCCCACCCACAGGCCCTGGCCGCGTGGCCGCGCCTGTGTCTGCATGCCAGCATGCTCAGCTTCACCCACCCGCAAAGTGGCGAGCGGCTGCGCTTCGAGTGCCCGGCACCGTTTTAGCCCCCGTGTGGGAGCTAGCCGCTGGCTCCCACAAAAGCCAAGTCCAATACGTTAAACTCGCGCCCATTGCTGTCTGGAGCTACTTATGCGCGAAGAGTTGAACCAAGGCCTGATCGACTTCCTCAAGGCCTCCCCCACCCCATTCCATGCCACCGCCAGCCTGGCACAGCGCCTGGAAGCCGCCGGCTACCAGCGCCTCGACGAGCGCGAGCCGTGGGCCACCGAAGCCAACGGCCGCTACTACGTGACCCGCAACGACTCCTCGATTGTCGCCATCAAGATGGGCCGCCACTCGCCCCTGCAGGACGGCATCCGCATGGTCGGCGCCCACACCGACAGCCCGTGCCTGCGGGTCAAGCCGCAGCCGGAGTTGCAACGCCAGGGCTTCTGGCAATTGGGGGTGGAAGTCTACGGCGGCGCGCTGCTGGCGCCGTGGTTCGACCGCGACCTGTCGCTGGCTGGGCGCGTGACCTTCCGCCGCGACGGCAAGGTCGAGAGCCAGTTGATCGACTTCAAGGCACCGATCGCCACCATTCCCAACCTGGCCATCCACCTCAACCGCGAGGCCAACCAGGGCTGGGCGATCAATGCGCAAACCGAGCTACCGCCGATCCTCGCCCAGTTCGCCGGTGACGAGCGGGTGGATTTTCGCGCCGTGCTCACCAACCAACTGGCCCTGGAACACGGCCTCAACGCCGACGTGGTGCTGGACTACGAGCTGAGCTTCTACGACACCCAAAGCGCCGCGGTGATTGGCCTGCACGGTGACTTCATCGCCGGCGCGCGCCTGGACAACCTGCTGTCGTGCTACGCCGGCCTGCAAGCATTGCTCACTGCCCCGAGCGAGGAAACCTGCGTGTTCGTGGCCAACGACCACGAGGAAGTCGGCTCCTGTTCCGCCTGCGGTGCCGACGGCCCGATGCTGGAGCAAACCCTGCGCCGCCTGCTGCCCGAAGGCGAGGCGTTCGTGCGGGCGATGCAGAAATCCCTGCTGGTCTCGGCGGACAACGCCCACGGCATTCACCCCAACTACGCCGACCGGCACGACGCCAACCACGGCCCGAAGCTCAACGCCGGCCCGGTCATCAAGGTCAACAGCAACCAGCGCTACGCCACCAACAGCGAAACCGCCGGGTTCTTCCGCCACCTGTGCATGGCCGAAGAAGTACCGGTGCAAAGCTTCGTGGTGCGCAGCGACATGGGCTGCGGCTCGACCATCGGCCCGATCACCGCCAGCCACCTGGGTGTGCGCACCGTGGACATCGGCCTACCGACGTTCGCCATGCACTCGATCCGTGAACTGTGCGGCAGCCACGACCTGGCCCACTTGGTCAAAGTGCTGAGCGCGTTCTACGCCTGCCGTGATTTGCCCTAGTGCGCCCGCTTGCTACACCAGGCGATACAGGTCAACCCGGGCCGGGGCGAACCGGCCTAGACTCTATTTATCCTTTCTGACAAGGCTGTCTCCATGATCTCGATGTCTGCGTTCCACTCCATGCTTATCCCGATCCTTGCCGGCATGCTCCTGCTGGCCATCGGGTTCAACTTCCGCGACAAGAACGCGGGCGTGTTCAGCATGTGGGTGGGCATGCTGCTGATCCTGGCCACGGTGGTCTACAAGATCCTGGCCAAGCTCAACGAATAAAACCCCACCACGCTCGCATTGGGTTTGCCCCACTCGTACACTCGGTCAATCCCCCCGTTTGAGGTTGACCGCCCCGTGCTCGCTCGCCTGTTGTCCCTGCCGACTGTTTTTCTGCTGTGCCTGATGGCGCTGTTGCCCGCCACCGGCGCCCAGGCTGTCGGCTTGCCGGGCCTGCTCGCCAGCCCCACCAAACAGGCGCAGGCGAGCGAGCCCCTGGGGCAATCCCTGGACGAAGTCATTAAGTCCCTGGAAAACGACCAGCAACGCAGCAAGTTGCTGGCCGACCTGAAAAAACTGCGCGATGCCACGAAACAGGCTCAACCCCCGGCAGAAATCGGCGTGCTGGGCCTGATCGGCGGCACCCTGGCCGACCTGGAGAAACAGTTCACCGGCGCCGACAGCCCCCTCAACCGCTGGACCGCCGAGTTCGAGCTGGCCCGCGAGGAGTTCGATGCCCTGCTGCTGCCGGCCAGCGAATGGGGGCCGATCATCTTTGCCTTCGCCCTGATCCTGATGCTCTGGAGCCTGCTGGCCGCCGCGCTGATCTGGGTCGGCAACCATGTACGCCGGCGCTTTGGCCTCACCGAAGAACTGCCCCAGCACCCCAAGCCCTGGGACCTGCTGCGCTTTGCCCTGCGCAAACTCGGGCCGTGGCTGGTGGCACTGGTCATCACCGTGTACCTGAGCTACGCCCTGCCTTCGTCCCTGGGCAAAGTCCTGGCGATGGTGCTGGCCTATGCCCTGGTAATCGGCACCTGTTTTTCGGCGATCTGCGTGGTGGCGTTTTCCGTACTCGACGGCCCGCACCGCCACCGCGCCCTGTACATCCTGCGCCACCAGGCCTTCCGCCCGTTGTGGCTGATCGGCAGTTTCGCCGCGTTCGGCGAGGCCCTGGGCGACCCGCGCCTGGTGGCCAGCCTGGGCGCGCACCTGGCCCACGCGGCGGCAACCTGCGCCAATGTGCTGGCGGCGTTGTCCACCGGGGTGTTCATCCTGCGTTTCCGCCGCCCCATCGCTCACCTGATCCGCAACCAGCCGCTGTCCCGGCGCCTGACCCGCCGCGCGCTGAGCGACACCATCGAAATCATCGGCACCTTCTGGTACTTGCCGGCACTGGTGCTGGTGGGCATCTCCCTGTTCGCCACCTTCGTCTCCGCCGGCGACACCAGCACCGCCCTGCGCCAGGCGCTGATCTGCACGGTGCTGCTGGTGGTGTGCATGGTCATCAACGGCTTGGTACGGCGCCACGCCCTCAAGCCGCAACGCGGGCACAAGCGCCATGCGCTGTATTCCGAACGCCTGAAAAGCTTCTGCTACACCCTCGTGCACCTGGTGGTGTGGCTGGTGTTCATCGAGTTGGGCCTGCGGGTGTGGGGCATGTCGCTGATCCGCTTTACCGAGGGCGACGGCCATGAAATCAGCGTCAAGTTGTTCAGCCTGGCCGGCACGCTGATTTTCGCCTGGCTGGTCTGGATCCTCAGCGACACCGCCGTGCACCACGCCCTCACCCGCTCGCGCAAAGGCCTGGCCAATGCCCGGGCGCAAACCATGATGCCGCTGATCCGCAACGTGCTGTTCGTGGCGATTTTCATCATTGCCTTAATCGTCGCCCTGGCGAACATGGGCATGAACGTCACGCCGCTGCTGGCCGGGGCCGGGGTGATCGGCCTGGCCATCGGTTTTGGCGCCCAGTCCCTGGTGGCCGACCTGATTACCGGGCTGTTCATCATCATCGAAGACTCCCTGGCCATCGACGACTATGTGGACGTCGGCGGCCACCTGGGCACCGTCGAAGGCCTGACCATCCGCACCGTGCGCCTGCGAGACATCGACGGCATCGTACACACCATCCCGTTCAGCGAAATCAAGAGCATCAAGAACTACTCCCGCGAGTTCGGCTACGCGATCTTCCGGGTGGCGGTGCCGTACAACATGGACATCGACGACGCTATCAAGCTGATGCGCGACGTCGGCCAGAAGATGCGCACCGACCCGCTGCAACGGCGCAATATCTGGTCGCCCCTGGAAATCCAGGGCGTGGAGAGCTTCGAGTCCGGCAGCGCCATCCTGCGCGCGCGCTTCAAGACGGCGCCAATCAAACAATGGGAAGTGTCGCGGGCGTTCAACCTGTCCCTCAAACGCCACCTCGATGAAGCCGGGTTCGACCTGGCCACCCCACGCCTGAGCGTGCAAGTGGTGACCACCAGCGCGGGGCCGGCCAAGGAATAACGCTACGCCCCTTCTACATCGCCACGCCTAAAACACAGCCCGACAATTAATACTGCCGGGCTGCTGGCGTATGCCCCCCCACAACGCCAGGCGTTATAAAACGCCACAAACTTTAAAGTTAATTCAAGACATCGCCCTCTATCCAAAACCCCAAACTTTCATTCGCAACTCGCGAAGCTGCACAAATACCAAGACGAGGTATAAGTCAAGACACAGCGCCAAACTTACCATCACATTCAGAAACATCACCCACACCCCGTAAACATGACTACGTAAGCAACTCACAAGTAACTCAGAGTATAGTAATTATTCCTACATTCATTAATATCCGCACACACACGACTTGTACAAACTCCCGCTTTTGTCAAATTGATATCTACCCGCACTAAATACCCCTCGTTAGAATCCGCCACCTACAAAAGCCAGATAAGCAACTTACAAGTTGCAATATCAGTTCTGACAACTCAGGAGGCATCTACGTGCCCAACACCCGCAATAACCCGACAACTCCACTTGCTCGCAAAGTTGCCATCATTGGTTCCGCCTGCCGCTTTCCGGGTGGTTCAACCACACCGCAAGCGTTCTTCGACAGCCTATTGAGTGGCCGCAACTATGTGCGCCCGGTGCCTGCGGATCGCTGGTCGAACGATACCTATCTGAATGAACAGGACGTGTGCGGTAAAACCTACGTCGGCCACGGGCACTTTCTCGAGGAGTACGACTTTCGTGGCTTCGACGCGGACTTTTTCAACTTTTCCCCCCGCGAAGCCGAATTCCTCGACCCCCAGCAGCGCCTGTTGCTGGAACTGAGTTTTGAAGCCATGGAAAACGCCGGGCTGTGCGTCGAGGCCTTGGCGGGTTCGCAGACCGGCGTGTTCGTCGGCGGCTTCACTGTCGACCACCTACTCAACCAGTTCGGCAGCCATGCCCGCGGCATGATCGGTGCCCACAGTGCGGCAGGCTCGACCCTGACCATGCTCTCCAACCGCATTTCCTACGCCTTCGATTTCCGAGGGCCGAGCCTGTCGGTCGATACCGCGTGCTCTTCTTCCCTGGTGGCATTCGCACAGGGCGTCAGCGCCATTCTTACAGGGCAATGCGAAACAGCCTTGGTCGGTGGCTCCAGTTTCATGCTGCGCCCTGAGTACATGGTGGCCATGGCCAAGGGCCGTTTCCTCGCCAAGGACGGCCGCTCCAAGAGCTTCGATGCCCGAGGCGATGGCTATGGCCGGGGCGAGGGCTGTGGCGTCGTGGTGCTCAAGGACTATGCCTGCGCCCTGCGGGACGGAGACGAAATCATTGCCCTGGTCGACGGTGCCGGCGTCAACCAGGATGGCCGCACCAGCGGTATCACCGTGCCCAACCCCCAGGCCCAGCGCCAGTTGATGGAAGAGGTGCTGGCCCAAAGCGGTATCGACGCCGCGTCGGTGAACTACGTCGAGGCCCATGGCACCGGTACCCCCGTGGGCGACCCCCTGGAAACCCGCGCCATCGCCGATGTCTACGCCCAGGGCGGGCGCTGCCGGGTGGGTTCGGTGAAAGCCAACATCGGCCACCTGGAAGCCGCGGCCGGCGTGGCCAGCGTCATCAAATCGATGATGATGCTGCGCCACAACCAGGTACCTGAAGTGGCGGGGCTGGAGGTGGTCAACCCGCAAATCCCAGAGGAAATCGACCTGCCCCGGCGTACCGAGACCCTGGGCGACCCCGCACAGGTGCGGCGCATCGCCATCAACTCGTTCGGCTACGGCGGCACCAACGCCCATGCCATCCTCAGCTCGCCGCCCGCCACCACGCCGCGCGTGCCCCAGCCTGGTTGCGCCCCCTCGGTGGCCATCCTGCCGCTGAGTGCCCGCGACACCCAGGCCCTGCGCGAACGCGCCGGGCAACTGGCCCAGATGCTGGAGGCGGCCGGCGCCCCCGCCCTCAACGATGTGCTGTTCACCACTGCCCTGCGCCGCAGCCACCTCGACCATCGCGTCGCGGTGTGGGGCGATACCCCCGGGCAACTGGCCAGCGCCCTGCGCGCGTTTGCCGCCGACAGCGGGGACTTCCCCGGCGTTGAAGGGGCGCGCCCGTTCAACGCCAGCCCGCGCATTGCCTTCGTCTACACCGGTATGGGCCCGCAGTGGTGGGCCATGGGCCGCCAGTTGCTAAGCGAAAACCCGGTGTTCCGCCACACCTTGGAGCAAGCCGATAGCGTGTTCCAGGGCATTGCCGGGTTCTCCATCCTGGAAGAAATGCTGCGCGATGAAGCAACCTCGCGAATCAAGCACACCGAGTTCGCCCAACCCGCCAACCTGATGATCCAGATCGGCCTCACGGCCGCCCTCAAGGCCGAAGGCGTAGTGGCCGATGCGGTGGTCGGCCACTCGGTAGGCGAAGTCGCCTCGGCCTGGGCCGCCGGCATGTTGACCCTCGAAGACGCCCTGCGGGTGAGCCGCGAACGCAGCCGCATCCAGGCCACGGCCGCCGGCACCGGGGCGATGCTCGCTGTGGGCCTGGGCGCCGAGCAGGCCCTGGAACTGATGGCGCCCCATGGCGATTTGATCTCCCTGGCCGCCATCAACTCGCCGCGCAGCGTGACCATCGCCGGCGACCGCCAGGCCTTGCAGGCCCTACTCGCCGAGGCGGGCGAGCGCAAGGTGTTCGCCAAGATGCTCGACGTTGAAGTGCCCTACCACAGCCCGCTGATGGAGGCCCTCAAGCCGCAGATCCGCGAAGCCCTGGCCGGCCTGCAACCCGTGCCCGCGACCACGGCGCTGTACTCCACCGTCAGCGGCGGCTTGAACGGCGAACGCCTGTACGACGCCCAATACTGGTGCGACAACGTGCGCAACCCGGTGTACTTCTGTGACGCCATCACCGCGCTACTGGACGACGGCTACACCCATTTCGTCGAAGTCGGCCCGCACCCGGTGCTGCGCCGCTCCCTGGAGGAAACCGCCAGCGCCCGCAACATCGAGATCCGCGCCAGCGCCACCCTGGCGATGAACAAGCCGGAAACCGACGCACTGCGCCGCGCTGTCTGCGCCATCTACGCCCAGGGTGCCGCCCTCGACTGGGCCGCGCGCACGCCCGCCGGCCAACAGGTGCAATTGCCCACCTACCCGTGGCAGCGCCAGTTGCTGTGGCGCGAAGCGCAATGGCAGCGCGACGACCGCCTCAACGCCCAAGGTTGGCCGCTGCACGCCGCCCAGAGCGGTATCGACCTCAACCTGCGGCGCCTCAACTACCTCTACGACCACATCGTCGACGGTTCGCCGATCATGCCCGCCGCGGGGTTCCTCGAAGCCCTGTGCGAAGAGGCCCGCGAACGCTGGCCGCACAGCACGGGCCTGAGCGTACGTGACGTCGATATCCAACAATCGCTACTGCTCGACCACGCCCGTGAGCTGCGCCTGCACGTGCAGTTCGACGCCACGCGCCATCGCGCCACCCTCGCCTCCCACGATATCGCCGAAGACGCCGCGCCCCTGGTGCATGCCCAGGCCACCCTGCACCCACTGGCGACACCCGCCCCGACGGCCATTGCGCTGCTGGCCACCGGCGATCTCCAGGCACTGGAGCCGGCCGCCTTCTATGCCCAACTCCACGGCCAATCCTTGCAGTACGGGCCGGCCTTCCAGTCGATCCGCCGCCTGCACCGCGACCTCGAACAGGGCCTGGCCCAGGCACACTTGAGCCTGCCCGTCGAGTTGGCCGCTGACGCGCCGGCCTACCTGTTGCACCCGGCGCTGCTGGACGGTTGCTTCCAAGCGGCCCTGGCACTGATGCGCCCCGAGGAGGGCGTGTTCCTGCCGGTGAGCCTCGCGGCGCTGCACGTCTACGGCCCCTTGCCCGAGGCGATTGACTGCCGGGTGCAGATCGTCGAGCGCGACGCCTCGCGCATCGTCTGCGACTTCCAATTGACCGATCGCAACGGCGCTGTCCTGGCCCACTTACAGGGCCTGACCTGCCGCTCCCTGCAAGGCCGCGGTAAGGCCCAGGTGTTCCCGGCTGGCGACTATCAGCGCACCTGGCGCGAATTGCCCGCCCTCGCCAACCCAGTCATGAGCGCGCAACGGCTGCTGCTGGTGGCCCACGGCGACGACCCGTTGGCGGTGCGCTTCGCCCAACTGGCCGGCGAACGCGGCCTGGGCTGCGAGCGCTGCACATGGGCCCAAGTGCCGGCCCACCCTGGCCTCGGCGCGGTAGACCGGGTGATCGGTTTGTCCTGGGCCGGGCAAAATGCCGCCATGGCGGTGACCGGCGAAGATGAACTGCGCGAGCTGCTGCTGGCGGTCCAGGCCCTCGCGGCCCAGGGCCGGCCGTTGCCGCTGCGGGTCGTGACGCGGGGCGCCCATGGGGTGCGCGAGGACGATCCAGTGCAACCGGCGCAAGCGGCGGTGGCCGGTTTCGTGCGGGTGGTGCGCAACGAGCAGCCATCGCTGGACGCGGCGCTGGTGGACATCGACGAAGGTCAAGGGCTGGCGGCACTGTTCGCCGAGGTCATGGCCGATCAGTTGATCGACGAAGTGGCCCTGCGCGAGCAGCAGCGCTACGGCGCCCACTTGATCGCCAGCGGGCTGTTGCAGCAACCAGGGCACGTGCCGAGCCGCTGCACCGGACCGCAGGCCATCAGCCTGCGCCAGCACCACAGCGCCTTCAGCGCCCACCTGCAAATACCGCAAGCCTTGGACCCCGAGGCCTTGCAGGTGCGGGTCGAACGCCTGGCCGTGGCCCTGGAACCCCCGGGACAGCCCATGGGCGTGGTCGCGGTGGTGACCGCCGTTGGCCAGGCACTGAGCGGGTTCAACGTGGGTGAGCGGATCGTCGCCCTGGCCCCGCGCCACCTTGGCACCGAGTTGAGCCTGCGCCCCGCCGAGTGTGTGCTGGCACCGATCGGCCAGCACGACACGCCCTCGGCCTTGATCGCGCCCATCCAGGCCCGCGCCGTGGCGTTGGCCCGCACCTGCGCGTTGCGCCCCGGGGCGCGTGCCCTGGTGGTCGAAGGTGTGCTGGGCGATGCCCTGAGCGCGGCCTTGAGCCAGCACGGCGCCGTCGTCACCCGCGTCGCGGCGGACCTGAGTGACCTGCCCAACGCACCAGGCTTTGACCTGATCGCCGCCGACCTGGCGCAGTGGAGCCATCAGGCCGGTTTCTTCGCCCTGGCCACGGGCGGGCAGTTGCTCGACCTGGGCAACGACCCGGCGCCCTTCGCCTTGCCGGTACAGTGCCAACGCCTGATCCGCGCCACCCTGGACCTTGCGGCGTGCCGCCAGGACGAGGCCTACCGCGCCGCCCTGCGCAGCGCCCTGGCCACCCCGCCCGCGGCGCTCGCCACAGCACTGCCCGGCTTCGCCGACCTGTTGGACGGCACCGCGCTGCACGGCTGGATCGAGCTGCAAGTGGCCGGGGACGAACGACCGTTCACGGCAGCCGCCAGCGACACGCCGGCGCTGCGCCGTGACGGGGTCTACCTGGTCACCGGTGGCTTCGGCGGCCTGGGCCAGGAACTGGCCCGCTGGCTGGCCCGCCACGGCGCGGGGCACATTGCCCTGGTCGGCCGGCGTGGCGCCGACACGCCCCAGGCCCAAGCCCTGCTGGCGCACCTGCACAACCTCGGTGCCCAGGCCAGCGCCCATGCCCTGGACGTCAGCGACCCGGCCCAGGTACAGCGCCTGCTGGGCCAGTTGCACCAACCGCAGGCACCGCTGCTGGGCATCTACCACGCCGCCGGCGTGTTGCAGGACCACCTGCTGGAGCAGATGACGCCCGCCCACGTCAGCACCGTCATGCAACCCAAGGCCGGCGGAGCCTGGGCCCTGCACCAGGGCGCCCTGGCCATCGGCGCGCCGTTGGAGCAGTTCGTGATGTTCTCGTCCATCGCCAGCCTGGTGGGCAACAGCCGCCAGGCCAACTACTGCGCCGCCAACGGTTTCCTCGAAGGCCTCACGCACCTGCGTCGCGCCCAGGGCCTGCCGGCCTTGAGCATTAACTTCGGGGCCATCGCCGGTGTCGGCATGCTCGAAAGCGACGAGCGCATCGGCCAGCACCTCACGCAAATCGGCCTCACCCCGCTGGACGTGCACGTGGCTCTGCGCGGCCTTGGCCGAGCGCTGGCCAAGGGCCTGGCCCAGGTGGCGGTGTCCGAGCAGGCCGATTGGGGCAAGTGGGCGGTATACGAAAGCGTCGGCGGCGCCTCGCCGACCTTCGCCGAACTGGTCCAGGCCAGCCGCGCCAGCCAGAGCGACAACAGCTCCCTGGTGGAGCAACTGCATGCGGTGGTCGCCAGTGTCGATGACAACGAGGCCAGCGGCGTCCTGCAAAGCCTGATTGCCGAGTGCGTGGCGGCCGGCCTCAAGACCAGCGCCCAGCGCCTCAAACCCGAGCAGTCGTTTGATTCCTTTGGCGTCGACTCCCTGCTCTCCACCGAGATCAAGTTCCTCCTGGAGCAGCAGCTGGGCGTGACCTACTCGGTGATCGAGCTCCAAGGCCAGGCCACCATCGCCAAGCTCGCCCAACGGGCCCTGAGCGAGGTGCGCAGCAAGATCGAACTGGCCAGCGCGGCCTGATTTTTCCAAGAGGAAACCTTTACCCATGAACCGTTCTTCCAATGCCGCCGTCGACACTTTGCTGGCCAAGATGCGCGCCAACATCACCAGCCAGCAGCCCGCCCTGCACAGGGTGGCGCCGGGCGAGTCGGGCAACCTCACCGAGTCGCCCGAGTACGCCATGCTTAAGGGCCTGCGCGCTCGCTATCAGGAGGGCAACGGGCTTATCAACCCGTACTTTCGCGCGCGCAGCGGCGACGTGGCCGCGACCTTGCAGATGGCCGGGCGCGACTACATCAGCTTCTCCAACTACAACTACCTGGGCCTGGCCAACGACCCTCGGGTCAAGCACGCGGTGCACGAGGCGGTGGACCGCTACGGCTGCCATGCAGGCGCCGCGCGCATGGTGGGCGGCGAAATCGAACTGCACGCCCAACTGGAAACCGAACTGGCCCGCTTCATCGGGTGCGAAGCGGCCACGGTGAGCGTCAGCGGCTACAGCGCCAACGTCACCGTGATCGGCTACCTGCTGGACCGGCGCGACCTGATCCTGCATGACGAATACATGCACAACAGCGGCCTGATGGGCGCGGTGATGTCCGGGGCGCGGCGCATCGCCTTTCCCCATAACGACATGGCCGCCCTGGAGGCCCTGCTCACGGAGCACCGCGACGGCTACCGGCGCGTACTGATTCTGGTCGAAGGCGCCTACAGCATGGACGGCGACCTAGTGGACCTGCCCCAAGTGGTGGCCCTGAAAAAGCGTCACAACGCCTGGCTGATGATCGACGAGGCGCACTCGTGCGGCACCGTCGGCGCCACCGGGCGCGGGGTGTGCGAGCACTTCGGCATCGCCCCGGCGGAGGTCGACCTGATCGTCGGCACCCTGTCCAAGAGCTTTGCCAGTTGTGGGGGGTTTGTCGCCGGGAAGAAGGAATGGATCGACCTGCTCCATCACTTCTGCCCCGGCCTGCAGCTTTACAGCACCGGCATCAGCCCGGCCAATACCGCCGCCGCCCTGGCCGCCCTGCGCGTGACCTGCGCCGAGCCACAGCGGGTGGCGCGCCTGCAAAGCAATGCGCGGCATTTCGTCGAACAGGCCCGCCAGCGCGGCTTCGAGTGCGGCAGTGCAGTGCCCGGGGTGCCCATCGTGCCGCTGATGATCGACGACGACCGGGCGCTGCGCCTGATGTCGAGGCTGTTGGACCACGGCGTGATCGCCCACGCCGTGATGCACCCGGTGGTGCCGCACAACGAGGCGCGGCTGCGCTGCTTCATCAGTAGCGAGCACGACGAAGCGATGATCGCCCACACCCTCGACCTGCTCACCCAACCTCTCTAAGCCCAACGCCGCGCTCGACCGCAACAGGGTCGAGCGCCGTATCCAAGGAACACCGATGAACACTTTGCCTCCCCTGCTCGCCCTGGCGGCGGGCCACCTGCTGCTCGCCCCGACCGTCAGCGCCAGCACCCCCGAGCTGCGTGAGCGGGGCCGGGAAATTGCCCTCACCGTCGACCGCAACGACAGTGGCTACGGCGACTACGTAGTCAACGGGCGCATGACCCTCAACCGCCCCGACGGGCGCAGCACCGAACGCAGCTTCCAGATGAGCACCCTGGAAGGCGACACCGTGGGCGATAAACGCCTGGTGGTGTTTTCCCAGCCGCGCGATCTGGCCGGGTTCGCCTCGCTCACCTTCAGCAACGCCCAGGCCGCGGATGACCAATGGATCTACCTGCCTGCCGTCAAACGGGTCAAGCGCCTGGCGGCACGGGACAAGACCGGCTCCTTCGGCGGATCGGAATTCACCTACGAAGACATCACCACCTGGCAAGTCGAAAACTACGACTACGAGTTCGTCCAGGACGAACCCTGCGGCGAGCCCCAGGCGACCTGCCACACCATCGCCAACCTGCCCAAATACGCTCACTCCGGCTACTCGCGCTTGGTGGAAACCATCGACCCACGCATCTGGCAACCGGTGCGCATCGTCTACTACGACAAGGTCGGCCAAGCCGCCAAACGCCTGGATTTCCATGACTACCAGCAGTACGGCACGTATTGGCGGCCAGGGCGGATTGTCATGACCAACCTGCAGGACAACGCCAGCTCGCAAATCATCTGGGACGACTACCGCTTCAACACCGGCCTCAAAGCCGCCGACATGACCGACAGCCGCCTGCCTTCATGGTCGCGATGAGCCGGCCCGCCTCCCTCCTGTGCCTGGCCTTTGCGGCCAGCCTGTGCCTGCCGGTGGCCCAGGGGGCCAGCCTGCGGGGCAGCCTGGGGCTCGACAGCCTGGTATTCGCCGAACCGCCGCAGTTTGCCGGGCAGGCCGACGAATACCGCAACGCCGCGGCCACCTTGAACCTGACCCTCAGCGACCGCGACTACCACCTGGAGCTGTTCAGCCGCGCCTCGGCCAATGCTGAACAGGCCTGGAGCGCAGACCTGCGCCAAGCCACCTGGAACCTGCGCAGCGATGCCAGCGACTGGCAAGTGGGGGTGCTGAGCCAGACCTGGGGCGTGCTCGAAGCGTGGAACCCGGTAGACGTCATCAACGTCCGCGACCTCGCCGAAGACTTCCAAGGCAAAGCCAAACTGGGCCAACCCGGGGCGATGGTCAGCCTCAACCTGGACGACACGGTGCTGTCGCTGTACGCCCTGACCTACGCCCGTGGCCAGCGCCTGGGCGAGGGTCGCGACCGCTTGCGCAGCCTGCCGGCCGCCGTGCGCGAAGAAGCCTTCGAGGACGGCCGCTGGGCCCCCGGCTTCGCTGCCCGCGCCGCGTTCAAACTGGGCAGCGACCTGGAGCTGGCGCTGTCCCATTACCGCGGCCACGCCCGCGAGCCGCTGCTGCAACCGCTGGTCGATGCCAGGGGCCTGCGCGGCTTTCGCGCCACCTACGCGCAAATCGAGCAAACCGCTTTGCAAGCCCAGTACGTGGTGGGCGACAGCGTGCTCAAGAGCGAAGTCATCCACCAGCGCGGCACCGGCGAGCGCTTCTGGGGCGGTGGCGTGGGCGCCGAGACGACGTTCAGCCGTGTCGGGGCGAGCACGGCGGACCTGACCCTTTACAGCGAGTTCTACTACGACGCCCGCAGTGCCGACGCACCGGTCACGCCGTTTCAGCGCGACCTGTTTTTTGGCGCGCGCCTGAGCCTCAACGACCCCCAGGACAGCGTCCTGGAGCTGCGCGCCAGCCACGACCTGCAGTGGTCCTCGCACCTGTTCGAACTGCGCGCCAGCCGGCGGGTGTTCGCCAGCACGGTGTTCTCCGCCGCGTTGCTCGCGCCCAGCCAGGCCCGGCGCGATCCCGCGCTGAACGGCTATGGCAACGACACCTACCTCAAGCTGGGATTGGCCTGGTACTTCTGATTTGTTAGGAACCCCTTCGATGCACACTCCCCCCGCAGCTGCGCCCCTCGGCGCGCAGCACCGGTTCACCGCCCTCCTGCACGCCTACGCGAGCGGGGTCACCCGCCACCCGTGGTGGGTGCTGGCGGCGTCGTTGCTGCTGGTCGTCGCCCTGAGCCTGGGCATGGCGCAGTTGAGTTTTCGCAGCGACAGCCGGGTGTTTTTCGCCCAGGACAACGCCGACCTGCAAGCGCTGGAACAGTTCGAGCAAACCTACGGCCGCGACGACACCCTGGTGTTCGTGGTCAGCGCCCGCGACGGCGACCTGTTCAGCGCCGCGCGCCTACACGCCATCAGCCAATTGACGGATGCCGCGTGGCACTTGCCCCAGGTCAAACGCGTCGATTCGCTGACCAATTTCCAACGCGTGCAGGCCCTGGCGGACGATATCCACATCGACCAATTGCTGCGTTCCGGCGATCGCCTGAGCGACAACCAGGCCCGCGACTTGCGCCAGCAGATCAACGATGAGCCCCTGCTAGTCGGCCGCTTGTTGTCCGCCGATGCGCGCCTGGCCTTGGTGGCCGCCAACCTGCGCCTCGATGCCACTCAGGGTGCGGACCAGGCTGCGCAGGCCATGGCCGCGGCCCAAGCGCTGATGGGCCGGTTCGCGGCCGAGCACCCGGACCTGCACATCGGTTTGTCGGGCTCGGTGGCCCTGGACCAGGCATTCGTCGAGGCGAGCACCTTCGACAGCAGCGTGCTGTTGCCGATCATGGTGCTGGTGCTGCTGGGCATCATCGTCCTGGTGCTGCGCTCGTTCGCCGGGGCCCTGGCCACGTTCAGCGTAATTCTCATGAGCACCCTGGCGGCGCTGGGCACCGCGGCGCTACTGGGGGTGCCGCTGTCGTCGCCCAGCGTGATCGCGCCCAACATCATCCTCACCATCGCCTGCTGCGATTGCCTGCACCTGTGCGCCGGCATGCTGCGCCTGCGCGGTGAAGGCCTGAGCCGGCGCGAGGCGGTGCGCGAGGTGCTGGTCGAGTGCTGGTGGCCGGTGACCCTGACCACCCTGACCACGGCGGCGGGTTTTCTGTCGTTGCTGTTCAGCGCGGTGCCACCGTTTGCCCACCTGGGGGCGATTGTCGCCATCGGTGCACTGCTGGCCTGGCTGCTGAGCCTGAGCTTTCTGCCGGCGCTGATGTGCGTGTTGCCGTGGCAAGGCTCGACCCGCCCGGCACCGGCCCAGGCCCTGAGCCTGTGGCTGGCCCGCCAGGTGCTGGGCCGGCCACGCCAGGCGCTGGCGGGCGTGGTGCTGGCCGGCGGTGTGTTAGGCGCTTTTGCGTTTTCCAACACGCTGGATGACCGCTACGTGCGCTACTTCGACCAGCGCTATGAGTTTCGCCAGGCCACCGACCGTTTGAACCAGGCCCTGGGCGGGTTCTACACACTGGAGTTTTCCCTCGATGCCCAGGAGGCCGAGGGCATCTGGGCCCCCGAGTACCTGCACCAAACCGAGCAATTTGGCCAATGGCTGCGCCAGCAACCGGGGGTGACCCACGTGCATGGCCTGACGGACATTCTCAAAACCGTGAACCGCGCTTTGCACGGCGGTGGCGCGGCGCAATTTCGCCTGCCCGAGTCGCGGGACAACGCCGCGCAGTTCCTGGCCCTGTATGAAATGTCCCTGCCCGCCGGCGCCGACCTGAAAAACCTGGTGAGCGCCGACAAGCGCAGCAGCCGTCTGAGCGTGGGCCTTAACGATATGTCCACCGCCGCCATCGCCGCGTTACAGGCCAGCGCCCAGGCCTGGGCCAACGAGCACACGCCGTTGCTGGCAGCGAGCGCCAAGGCCACCGGCACCTCGGTGCTGTTCGCCCACATCGGCAACCGCAATATCGAGCAGATGTACCAGGGGATGGCCGTGGCGGCTGTGGTGGTGTGGCTGATTTTCCTCGGCGCGTTCCGCTCCCTGGGCCTGAGCCTGGTGGGCGCCGTCGCCAACATCGTGCCGTCCCTGGCGACCCTGGGGGTGTGGGCGTTGGTCAATGGCGAAGTGGGCATGGCGGTGGCGACGGTGGCTTCGGTGACCTTCGGCGTGGTGGTGGACGACACCATCCACCTGCTCACTGCTTATGCACGCCTGCGCCGCCAGGGCCTGGCGGTGGAAGAGGCCCTGCACGTCACCTTCAAACAGGTTGGCGCCGGGATGATCGCCATGACCCTGGCGCTGGCCGGCGGGTTTGCCTGCCTGGCGTTTTCCGGGTTCCAGATCAACGCCTGGATGGGTTTGATGGCGTCTATCACCATCCTTATTGCCCTGGTGTTCGACGTGCTGTTCATCCCCTGCGTGCTGCTGGTGTGTCGGCGCAGGGGCGCGACTCAGACCACGTCCACACCGACGTGAATGGCGTCGTGGCGCCAGAACTCCAGGTCGCAGTCGATCAGGCGTTCGTGCTGGTCGTAATTGACCCGGGCAATGCGCAGGCCCGGGCTGCCCGCCGAGACCTTGAGCGCGGCGGCGGCCTCCACCGGCAGTGAAGTGGGCACGATCTCGAAGCGCACGCGGCCGTAGTGCAGGTCGTAGTGGCGGGCATACAGTTCGGTGATGGACTGGTTAAGGTCGAAATCGAGGATGCCGGGAAAATACTGCGGGTTGAGGTAGTGCTCGACGTACAGCACCAGGCGCTCGTCAATGCGCCGGGCGCGGCGGATCTGGATCACGCTCGACAGCGCCGGCATCCGTAGCCAGGCGCAGACCGCCGCCGACGCCGGTTGCAGGCGCGCCGAAATCACCTCGGTGGACGGCCTGCGGCCCTGGGCGCTGACCATGGCGTGGAAGTGGCTGCGCTGCATCAGGTTGTAGGCCAGGCGCGGCGGCGAGACGAACCAGCCACGGCGTTCTTCGCGGTAGATCTGGCCCTGGGCTTCGAGCTGCAACAGCGCTTCGCGCACAGTGATGCGGGTGGTGGCGAACAACTCGCTCAACTTGCGTTCGGCCGGCAATTGGCTGGCCGGGGCGAGCAAGCCGTGGTCGATCTGCTCTTGCAGGGCTTGGCCTATGGTTGTCACCGTTTTACTGGCATCGACGCGCATCAACGTTACCTATCTGGACTAGACCAGCACTGTTTCAGGGCACCCTCGCCCTCTCGAATGCCCCGAAAGGCCTGCCGCCAGCCTAGGCACGGCATGTGACTGATCCATGACAGGCGCCCGCCATTTGCCTGCAAAACCGCCGCCAAGTCCAGGCGCTGCGGCCGTGCGGCCATGGTCTACGCTTACCTCGCATTGCCCGCGAGCCGGGCCACCGACATCAAAGTGTCATCCAACACGCCTAAATTGGCTCAAGGTTTGCTGACCTAGACCAACCCCACCCCAGCTGTCGCTAGTACGCCGCGTGAAAACGCCCAAAGGAGCTTTCGATGAAACAGCTTTTCCTGGCTTCACTGTTAGGCACGACCCTTGCCATGAGCACCGCCGCCCTGGCCGCCGGAACCGATCTGAAAACCCTGGAAGCCGCCGCCAAGGCCGAAGGTGAAGTCAACAGCGTCGGCATGCCCGACAACTGGGCCAACTGGAAAGGCACCTGGGACGACCTGGCCAAGCTCTACGGCCTCAAGCACATCGACACCGACATGAGCTCGGCCCAGGAAGTGGCCAAGTTCGCCGCCGAAAAAGACAACGCCAGCGCCGACATCGGTGACGTCGGCGCCGCCTTTGGCCCCATCGCGGTCAAGCAGGGCGTGACCCAGGCGTACAAACCGAGCACCTGGGAGCAGGTCCCGGCGTGGGCCAAGGACGCCGACGGCCACTGGGCCCTGGCCTACACCGGCACCATCGCGTTCATCATCAACAACAAGTTGCTGCACGGCTCCGAAGCGCCGAAGAACTGGGCCGACCTGGAAAAGGGCAAGTACAAGGTTTCCATCGGTGACGTCGGCACCGCCGCCCAAGCGGCCAACGGCGTGCTGGCTGCGGCCATCGCCAAGGGCGGCGATGAAAAGAACATCCAACCGGCGCTGCTGATGTTCGCCGAGATCGCCAAGCAGGGGCGTCTGTCCCTGGCCAACCCGACCATCGCGACCATGGAAAAGGGTGAAGTGGAAGTGGGCGTGGTCTGGGATTTCAACGGCCTGAGCTACAAAGCCAAAATGGCCAACCCGGATGACTACACCGTATTGATCCCGGCCGATGGCTCGGTGATTTCCGGCTACACCACGATCATCAACAAATACGCCAAGCACCCCAATGCCGCGAAACTGGCCCGTGAGTACATCTTCAGCGACGCCGGGCAAACCAACCTGGCCCGCGGCAACGCCCGGCCGATCCGCGCCGAACACCTGACCCTGCCCGCCGACGTCCAGGCGCAGTTGCTGCCCAACGAGCAGTACAAAAAAGTCACGCCGATCAAGGACGCCGACGCCTGGGAAAAAACCTCCAAGGCCCTGCCACAGCAATGGCAGGAACAGGTCATCGTCGAAATGCCGTAAGGCGGTTAGCCACACCGAGCCCGTGGGAGCGAGCCTGCTCGCGAGGGCGGTGGGTCATATACACCGCCCTCGCGGGCGCCGCCCGGCCCGCTCCCGCACACCGCTACTGCGATTCCTCTTTTTGTCACGGAGCCCCCAACCCATGCAGCACAACGTCATCCTGGTGGTGCTCGACGGTTTGAACCATGAGGTCGCGCGCCATGCCATGGGCCATCTACAGGCCTATGTCGGTGCCGGGCGCGCCGCGCTCTATCGGCTCGACTGCGAATTGCCGGCCCTGTCGCGACCGCTCTACGAGTGCATCCTCACCGGCGTGGCGCCCATCGACAGCGGCATCGTGCATAACCAGGTGTCGCGCCTGTCGAGCCAACGCAGCATTTTCCATTACGCCCGCGCGGCCGGTTTGACCACAGCGGCGGCGGCCTATCACTGGGTCAGCGAGCTGTACAACCGCTCGCCCTTCAACGCCGCCCGGGACCGCCACACCGACGACCCGAGCCTGGCGATCCAGCACGGCCACTTCTACTGGAGCGACCATTATCCCGACGCCCACCTGTTCGCCGACGCCGAGCACTTGCGCCTGCGCCATGCGCCGAACTTTCTGCTGGTGCACCCCATGAACATCGACGACGCCGGCCACAAGCACGGCCTCGACACCCCGCAATACCGCAACAGCGCCCGCTCGGCCGATATCATCCTGGCCGACTACCTGCAAGGCTGGCTCGACGCCGGCTACCAGGTGCTGGTGACCGCCGACCACGGCATGAACAACGACCGCTCCCACAATGGCCTGCTGGCCGAGGAACGCCAGGTGCCGCTGTTTGTCCTGGGCGATGCCTTCAGCCTCGACCCCGGCGCCGCGCCCCGGCAGGTGGAGTTGTGCGGCACGGTCTGCGAACTGCTGGGCGTCACCCACGACAAACCTGTATGCCGGGGGCTACTCAAGTGAACGCCATCACCCGTGGCAAGTGGCTGGCCGTGTTGTGCCTGCTGCCCTTCGCCCTGTTTTTTATCGTGTTCCAGATCGCGCCGCTGGCCTGGGTGATGATCCACAGCGTGCAGTCCGAAGAGTTCGGCTGGGGCCTGGCCAACTTCAGCAAGATATTCAGTTCGCGCTTCTATATGCAGGCCATCCGGTACAGCCTGGAACTGGCCTTCTGGTCGAGCCTGTTCGGCATCATCATCGCCATCCTGGGCAGCTATTCGCTGCACCGGGTCGATTCGCGGCTGCGCAACTTCGTCACCGCGTTCGCCAACATGACCAGCAATTTCTCCGGGGTGCCGCTGGCCTTCGCCTTCATCATCCTGCTGGGCTTCAACGGCACCTTCACCCTGATGCTCAAGCAGGCCGGGATCATCCAGGACTTCAACCTCTACTCCAAGACCGGGCTGATTATTCTCTACACCTACTTCCAGATTCCCTTGGGTGTGTTGCTGCTGTTTCCCGCGTTCGACGCCCTGCGCGAGGACTGGCGCGAGTCCGCCGCCCTGCTGGGGGCCAACAGTTGGCAGTTCTGGCGCCACATCGGCCTGCCGGTGCTGACCCCGGCGCTGCTGGGCACCTTCGTGATCCTGCTGGCCAATGCCCTGGGCGCGTATGCCACGGTCTACGCCCTGACCACCGGCAACTTCAACGTGCTGCCGATCCGCATCGCGGCGATGGTGTCGGGCGATATCTCCCTGGACCCGAACATGGCCAGCGCCCTGGCCGTGGTACTGGTGGCGCTGATGACCCTGGTGACCATCGTCCATCAGTTGCTGTTGAAGAGGAGCTACCATGTCTCGCGTTGAAGGAGGCCCTGCCACGCTGTATCACCGCACCGTGGTCTATGTGCTGTTGATAATCCTGCTGCTGCCCCTGGCTGGCACCCTGGTGTATTCCCTGGCCAGCAGTTGGTCGGCGACCATCCTGCCCAGCGGCTTTACCCTCAAGTGGTACACCCAGTTGTGGAGCGACCCGCGCTTTCTCGCCGCGTTCGGCCAGTCGCTGCTGGTGTGCGTCGGCGCGTTGGTGCTGTCGGTGGTGCTGATCCTGCCCCTGCTGTTCGTGGTGCATTACCACTTCCCCAGGCTCGATGCGCTGATGAACATCCTCATCCTGCTGCCCTTTGCGGTGCCGCCGGTGGTGTCCTCGGTGGGGCTGTTGCAGCTCTATGGTTCCGGGCCGCTGGCGATGGTGGGCACGCCGTGGATCCTGATCGGCTGCTACTTCACCGTGGCACTGCCCTTCATGTACCGGGCGATCACCAACAACCTGCAAGCGATCAACCTGCGCGACCTGATGGACGCCGCCCAATTGCTCGGCGCCAGCACCTGGCAGGCGGCGTTCCTGGTGGTGCTGCCCAACCTGCGCAAAGGCCTGATGGTGGCGCTGTTGCTGTCGTTCTCGTTCCTGTTCGGCGAGTTCGTGTTCGCCAACATACTGGTGGGCACGCGCTACGAAACCCTGCAGGTGTTCCTCAACAACATGCGCAACAGCAGCGGCCACTTCACCAGTGCCGTGGTGATTTCCTACTTCCTCTTCGTGCTGGTTCTGACCTGGGCGGCGAACATCTTGAACAAGGACAAAAGCCAATGAGTTTTGTCAGCGTCCAACACCTGCAAAAAAGTTACGCCGGCACCCCGGTGTTCAGTGACATCAATTGCGAAATCGCCAAGGGCGAATTCGTCACCCTGCTCGGCCCTTCCGGTTGCGGCAAATCCACCCTGCTGCGCTGCATCGCCGGGCTGACGGCGGTGGACGGCGGGCAGATCCTCCTCGATGGCCAGGACCTGGTGCCCCTGAGCCCGCAGAAACGCGGGATCGGCATGGTGTTCCAGAGCTATGCGCTGTTCCCCAACATGACCGTGGAACAAAACGTCGCCTTCGGCCTGCGCATGCAGAAGGTCAAGGCCGACGACAGCCGCCAGCGGGTACAGGAGGTGCTGCGCCTGGTGGAACTCAACGACTTCGCCAGCCGCTACCCCCATCAACTGTCCGGCGGCCAGTGCCAACGCGTGGCCCTGGCCCGCTCGCTGGTGACCCGCCCGCGCCTGTTGCTGCTCGATGAGCCGCTGTCGGCCCTGGACGCGCGCATCCGCAAGCACCTGCGCGAACAGATCCGCCAGATCCAGCGTGAGCTAGGCCTGACCACGATTTTCGTCACCCACGACCAGGAAGAGGCGCTGACCATGTCAGATCGTATCTTCCTGATGAACCAGGGCCGCATCGTCCAGAGCGGCGATGCCGAAACCCTCTACACGGCGCCGGTGGACCTGTTCGCCGCCGGGTTTATCGGCAACTACAACCTGCTCGACGCCGCCAGCGCCAGCAGCCTACTGCAACGGCCCATCGCCAGCCGCATCGCGATACGCCCGGAAGCCATCGCCCTGAGCCTGCACGGCGACCTCGACGCCCAGGTACGCAGCCACAGCCTGCTGGGCAACGTCATCCGCTACCGCATCGAAGCCCGTGGCGTGGAACTGGTGGTGGACGTGCTCAACCGCTCGGCGGCGGACCTCTATGCCGACGGTCAGCGCCTGGCATTGAGCATCGATCCTTCGGCCCTGTGTGAGGTAGCCTGATGGCCTTCGCGCTTTTTAAGAGAGAACCGCACTGATGGCGTTGGCAATTTTCGATCTGGACGACACCTTGATTCACGGCGACTGCGCCACCTTATGGAGCGAGCAAATGGGGCGCCTGGGTTGGGTCGACCCCGAGCCCTTCATGCGCCGCAACAATGAGCTGATGGACGCCTACAGCCGCGGCGAACTGGCCATGGAGGACTACATGGCGTTCAGCCTGGAACCCATGATCGGCCGCACCCCCGAGGAAATCACTCACTTGGTCGAACCCTGGGTGGAAGACGTCATCGAGCCGCTGATCTACAGCGACGCCACCACCACCATCGCCCGCCACCGCAAGGCCGGCGACCGCATCCTGGTGATCTCTGCCTCGGGCACCCACCTGGTCAGCGCCATTGCCGCGCGCATCGGCATCGACGAAGTGCTGGCGATCGACTTGGAAGTGGCCAGGGGCGTCTACAGCGGGCGCACGGTCGGCACCCTGACCTACCGCGAAGGTAAGATCGCCCGTTTGCTGCAATGGCTGGATGAGGAAGAGGAAAACCTGGAAGGCGCGGCGTTCTATTCCGACTCGCGCAATGACCTGCCGCTGCTGCGCAAGGTCGACCACCCCCACGCGGTCAATCCCGACCCGGTACTGCGTGCCCATGCCGAACAGGCGGGGTGGCCGGTGCATCACTGGAAGTAGCTGGCGTGCATTGTGGGAGCGAGCCCGCTCGCGATGACGGACTGTCAGTCAACTCTTAAGGGGCCGGTCCATTGCTATCGCGAGCGGGCTCGCTCCCACGGTTCCCACAGCCAACCGCTGGGGTTAACTCACACCAAACTATCGTCAATCACCAACACCAACTTGCCCGACACCTGGTTGCCCGCCAGTTGCGCGAACGCGGCTTCGGCATCGTGGATGGCGAAGGTGCGGGCCAGTTGCGGGCTCAGGCGGCCTTCGCTGAACAGCGGCCAGACCTGGCGGCCCAGGTCGCTGAGCAGGTCTGCCTTGAACTGCTCGTCGCGGCTGCGCAGGGTCGAGCCCAGCAACTGCACGCGCTTGGCCAGCACCTGCGCCAGGTCGAACGGCGCTTCGCGGCCGCCCATCAGGCCGATCAACACCCAGCGGCCATCCTGGGCCAGCAACTTGAGGTTGAGCTGGGCGTAGTTGGCACCCACCGGGTCGAGGATCACGTCGAACGGGCCGAAGTCCCCCAAGCCTTCCAGGCCATCGGTACGCACCACGCCGCCCTGGGCCCCCAATGTTTCGCAGTACGCCAAGCGGTCGGCCGAACCGACACTGACCCAGCACGGGTTGCCGAACGCCTTGCACAACTGGATCGCCGCCGAGCCCACGCCACTGGCGCCGGCGTGCAGCAGCACTTTTTCGCCCGGTTGCAACGCCGCCAAGCGGAACAGGTTCAGCCACGCCGTGCTGTACACCTCCGGCAACGCCGCCGCTTCGGCCAGGGACAAGCCCTCGGGCACCGGCAGCACATGGCGGCCGTCCACCACCACTTCCTCGGCCATACCGCCGCCGGCCAGCAGCGCGCATACCCGGTCACCTACCTGCCAGGACGACCCGGCGCCCACTTCACTGATAACCCCGGAGCATTCCAGGCCCAGCACCGGGCTAGCGCCGGGCGGCGGCGGATAGAGCCCCGCGCGTTGCAGCAAATCGGCGCGATTCAAACCCGCCGCCGCCACACGGATACGAACTTGCCCTACATCACAGGTAGGACGCGGGCTTTGAACCCACTCCACATGACCTTCAACGCCTTGCAATGCCTTCACAGTGCCTCCATAGTGAGTCCGGACTGAGCCCGTTCGCTGTAGCGTCGGGCTTTTTGCATTATGCGACCGGCCCCTATGGAACCGGCGACTTCAAAGACGGCCTAATATGCGTTATCAATTGCCCCCGCGTCGAATCAGCATGAAGCATTTGTTCCCCAGCACCGCACTCGCTCTTTTCATTGGCCTGGGCCTTTTGCCCAGCCAAACGTTCGCAGCCAACAGCTGGGACAAACTTCAGCCCGATCGTGACGAGGTGATTGCCAGCCTTAACGTCGTCGAGTTGCTCAAACGCCATCATTACAGCAAACCGCCGCTGGACGATGCCCGCTCGGTCATCATCTACGACAGCTACATCAAGCTGTTGGACCCTTCGCGCAGCTACTTCCTGGCCAGCGACATCAGCGAATTCGACAAGTGGAAGACCCAGTTCGACGACCTGCTCAAAAGCGGCGACCTGAACCCGGGCTTCACCATCTACAAACGCTACCTGGACCGCGTCAAGTCGCGCCTGGACTTCGCCCTGGCCGAACTGAACAAAGGCGTGGACAAGATCGACTTCAATGCCAAGGAAACCTTGCTGATCGACCGCAAGGACGCGCCATGGCTGAAAAACACCGCCGAACTCGACGACCTGTGGCGCAAACGTGTCAAGGACGAGGTCCTGCGCCTGAAGATTGCCGGCAAGGAACCCAAGGCCATCCAGGAACTGCTGACCAAGCGCTACAAGAACCAATTGGTGCGCCTGGACCAGACCCGCGGCGAAGACATCTTCCAGGCGTACATCAACACCTTCGCGATGTCCTACGACCCGCACACCAACTATCTGTCGCCGGATAACGCGGAAAACTTCGACATCAACATGAGCCTGTCGCTGGAAGGCATCGGCGCGGTGCTGCAGAGCGACAACGATCAAGTCAAGATTGTGCGCCTGGTGCCCGCGGGCCCCGCAGACAAGACCAAGCAAGTGGCCCCCGCCGACAAGATCATCGCCGTCGCCCAGGGCGACAAAGAGCTGGTGGACGTGGTCGGCTGGCGCCTGGACGAAGTGGTCAAGCTGATCCGCGGCCCCAAGGGCACCGTGGTACGCCTGGAAGTGATCCCCGCCAGCAACGCGCCCAACGACCAAACCAGCAAGATCGTGCCCATCACCCGCGAAGCGGTGAAGCTTGAAGACCAGGCCGTGAAAAAATCGGTGCTCAACCTCAAGCAGGACGGCCGCGACTACAAGCTGGGCGTGATCGAGATCCCGGCTTTTTACCTGGACTTCAAGGCGTTCCGCGCGGGCGACCCGGACTACAAGAGCACCACCCGCGACGTCAAGAAACTGCTGACCGAGTTGCAGAAAGACAAGGTCGATGGCGTGGTTATCGACCTGCGCAACAACGGTGGCGGCTCGTTGCAGGAAGCCACCGAGCTGACCAGCCTGTTCATCGACAAGGGCCCTACCGTGCTGGTGCGCAATGCCGACGGGCGGGTCGATGTACTCGAAGACGAAAACCCCGGTGCCTTCTACAAAGGCCCGATGGCGCTGCTGGTCAACCGCCTCTCGGCCTCGGCCTCGGAGATTTTCGCCGGCGCCATGCAGGACTATCACCGCGCGCTCATCATCGGCGGCCAGACCTTCGGCAAGGGCACGGTGCAAACCATCCAGCCGCTCAACCATGGCGAGCTGAAGCTGACCCTGGCCAAGTTCTACCGGGTTTCCGGCCAGAGCACCCAGCACCAGGGCGTGTTGCCAGACCTGGACTTCCCGTCCCTGATCGACACCAAGGAAATCGGCGAAAGCGCCCTGCCCGAAGCCATGCCGTGGGACACCATCCGCCCGGCCATCCGCCCCGCGCTCGACCCGTTCAAGCCGTTCCTGGCCCAGCTCAAGGCCGAGCATGAAAGCCGTTCGGCCAAAGACGCCGAGTTCGTGTTCATCCGCGATAAGCTGGCCCTGGCCCAGAAGCTGATGGCGGAAAAAACCGTCAGCCTCAACGAAACCGAACGCCGCGCCCAGCACACCGATATCGAAGCCCAGCAACTGGTGATGGAAAACATCCGGCGCAAGGCCAAGGGCGAAGCGCCGCTCAAGGAACTGAAGAAAGAAGACGAAGACGTGATCGCCGCCGAGCCTGATAAAACCAAGCCCGAAGACGATGCCTACCTGAGCGAAACCGGGCGCATCCTGCTCGATTACCTCAAGTTGAACACGGCGATCGCCAAGCACTGACAGTAGTGGCAATTTAATATTGGCGCTCCAGTGGAGCGTCATTAAACAGTCATCATCCTGTCGTGAAATACAGGACCGGGCTCCCCAAGGAGCCCGGTCCTTTTTTTTCGACAGAGATCGCCATGACCACGACCGAACAGCTGAGCGCCCTGAGTTCAATCCTCGCGCAAGGGGCGTTGCACAGCCTGTTCCAGCCCATCATCTCGCTGTCGGCGCGGCGCATCGTCGGCTACGAAGCCCTCAGCCGCGGCCCGTCCAACAGCCCATTGCACTCCCCCATCGCCCTGTTCGCCGTGGCCCGCCAGGCCGAGCGCCTGAGCGAGTTGGAAATGGCCTGCCGGCGCAGTGCTTGCCGGCGGTTCAATGAGCAGCAACTGCCCGGCAAATTGTTCCTCAACGTCTCCCCCGAATCCCTACTGGAAGCCGCCCACCAACCCGGGCGTACCCTGCAATTGCTCCAGGACTTCGGCATCCCACCCAGCCAGGTGGTGATCGAGCTGACCGAACAAACCCCCATCGACGACTTCCAACTGTTGCAAAAGGCCCTGCATCACTACCGCGCCATGGGTTTTTCGATTGCCCTCGACGACTTGGGCGCCGGCTATTCGAGCCTGCGCCTGTGGTCGGAACTACGCCCCGATTACGTGAAGATCGATCGACACTTCATCGACGGCATCCACCAGGACGCCCTCAAGCGCGAGTTCGTCGGCTCCATTCTGCAAATCGCCAGGGCCTCGCGGGCACAGGTGATCGCCGAAGGCATCGAGCTGCCGGAAGAATTGGAAGTATTGACCGAAATGGGCGTGGACCTGGTCCAGGGGTATCTGCTCTGCCGGCCCCAGGAACAGCCGCCGCGGGACGCCCACCCCATGATGCCCAAGCTCGACAACCCGGCGGCCTCACTGACCGAAGAGGCCGGCGACCTCAGCGCCCTGCTCAACGAACAACCCGCCGTGGCCCGCGACACACCCACCGCCACGGTACTGGAGGCCTTTCGCCGCCAGGCCAACCTCAACTCCCTGGCGGTGCTGGACGAGTTGGACCAACCCTGCGGCATCGTCCACCGCCATTCGCTGTCCGACGCCCTGCTCAAGCCCTTCGCCACCGACCTGTTTGCCCGCAAGCCCATCAGCCGCCTGATGAACGACGACTTTCTCGCCGTGGAGCTGAGCCAGTCGCTGCAACAGGTCAGCCGCCTGATAACCAGCCGCGCCCGCCAGCGCATCGAGGAGGATTTCATCATCACCCTCAACGGCAGTTACCTGGGCCTGGGCCGGGTAATCGACGTGCTCAAGCTGATTACCGAGCTGAAAATCCAACAGGCGCGCTACGCCAACCCGCTGACCCTGCTACCCGGCAACGTGCCGATCCAGCAGTGCCTGACGCGGCTACTCCAGCAGCAACGCGAATCGGTGATCTGTTATGTGGATATCGACAGCTTCAAGCCCTTCAACGATATCTACGGCTACGGCCGTGGTGACGAAGTGCTGCTGTGCCTCGCTCAATGCCTGAACGACCGCATCGACCCCAGCCGCGACTTTGTCGGGCACATTGGCGGCGATGACTTCTTGCTGGTGTTGGGGCCGCAAGACTGGCGCAAACGCTTGAACCAGTTGCTGGAGGATTTTCACAGCCAGTGCCGGCGTTTCTATCGCAGCGAGCACTTGGAGGCCGGCTGCTTTATCGCGCCCAACCGCCAAGGCGTGCGTCAGGAATTTGCCCTGCTGTCGCTGTCCATCGGCGTCGTGCACCTGTACCCACAGGCCTGCGAGCACCTCGACGCCAGCCAATTGGCCGAGCTGGCGTCACAGGCCAAGCACCACGCCAAGAACGTGCCCGGCCATAGCATCCATGTGATCGACAGCCTGGCCCTGAAACCGCGGGACAGCCACCCGGCACCTAGTGCGCGGACGCTGCCAACTGCGCCAGCTTGAGCTCAGCCAACGGGTGCCCGGCCTTGGCCGCCAGGCTCCAGAAACGCGCGGCTTCGGCCGGGTCCGGCGCTTTGCTAGGCGTTCCCGCCAGGCTGAAGACGCCCACCTGATACGCGGCCTTGCCGTCACCGGCCAGCGCTGCCAAGCGCAGCAGGCGCACGCCCTCCTCCCGTGCGCCCAAACCCTGGCCACGGAAGGCCAGGATATGGCCATAGAAACTCTGGGCGCCGACATCCCCCAGGTTGGCCATGCGCGCGAACTGCCCTTCCATCCAGCTCCAACCGCGCGGCTGGCGAACCAGCCAGGACCAATGAAACAGCCGGCGCGCCAGCCAATAGCTGACACGTGCTTTGAGTCGCAAGAACACTTAAGCCTCCGCCGATTCGGGATATTCATATTCAAAAACCCGCACCACTTCCGAGGCGTGCCACGACGCGGCAGCCACACCATCGGAAGGGCCGGAGAACCGCCCCAGACGCTCCACACACTCAAAGAAACCGGTGCGCGGCAAACGGCTGGCGCCTTGGCTGATGACCAGGGAACTGCGCAGCGGCTGCTCCGCCCGGGCGTCCAGCGCCGCCAAATGCTCCAAGGCGGCAGTCAGGGTCTGCATCGCCGGGCTGGGCAGTTGCAGACGCTCCAACAGGGCGCGGTAAGTCAGTAAGTGGCGCTGGCGGCGGGCCTGGTCCAACTCGCCCAGCAAACCGTCCCAATGCTGTCGACTGATGCGCACGCTCATAGCTCGTCTCTCCATCCTGGCACCGTCAATTCCCACGCCAGGCTCCGGCGAATCGCCGCGTCGGGCAGACGCTCGCCGCTTTCAATCAAGGCCAGGTAGGACGGGCTGATACCGACGGTACGGGCGAGCGCCTCAATGGCAATGCCCTTGGTTTCGCGCAGACTGCGCAGTTGACCCAGGCTCGGCAGAACCTGGTCTGGCGCTGGCGCTTGACGGGCCGGCGCGGGTTGTGGCGGTGCCGGGTCCTGGCCGGCGGCCTTCAATAAAGCCTGATACTGAGCCCATGGCACCACTGCGTACTCGGGCTCGCCATCGCGTGCGATTATCTGAATATCCATTACCACCCCGTAGGACAACAACACTTAGCGCGTCAGCACTTTCCTTAGGAGTGTAATCCTAACAGCGGCCAAGAGCGTAATGGGGGATCAATCCAAACCGTTGCGAAAACCCATCAATTTTTTTTCGGCCGCTCCAGTTGCAACTGCTGCGGCGTATCGGGCAACCGCTCCACCACCGCCAGTTTTTCCGGCACCTGACGGCTGCGCCAAGCGCGGAAGGCATCGAGTTCGCCAGTGAGGGTTTTCATCAGCCAGGCCAGCACGGCGATATCATCGAGCATGCCAAACATCGGAATGAAATCCGGGATCGCATCCACCGGGCTCAGGAAATACATCAACCCCGCCACCACCGACAGCAAAGCCTTGGGGCTAATGGCGCGGTACTCGCCCCGCCAGTAGGCCAGGCACAGCGCCTGCAGCAAGCGCAGATCGTCCTTGAGCTTGCCCAGGCGATTGCCCTGGCTCGCGCCTTTGCTGGCCACGGCGAACAACAGGGTAGGCAAACGGCCACGGCTCAGGAGCCGACCAGCCATAGGGAGGAAACGGGCGAAACTCCAGGGTGTTTTCATCATTTCTCCCACTGAAATGTTATCCACACAAATTGTGGATAACCTTGTGAACAGAGCCTCATAAACCTGCTGAGAGCCCCGTTTTACAAGGGCCAGACTCAGATCGGGCGTTTTTCACTCACATAAAAAAATCCAATATTTCATTGACTTGGCGCCCATCACCCTCTAGCGCGGCGCCAGTTCTCCCTGTGACTCCTATCCGTGCCATCGGTTCGTTTTTCCATACGCCGGATGCGACAACGCCCCGCAGGAACGGGGCGTTGTCGTGGACTCAGACGCGGCTGCTTACTTGGCGGCCTCCGGCTTTGCCGGATCCTTGATTGCCAGCAGTTCCAGGTCGAATACCAGCACCGAGTTAGCCGGGATCGCCGGGCTCGGGCTCTGCTCGCCATAGGCCAGTTCGCTTGGAATGTACAGTTTGTACTTCTCACCGACATGCATCAGTTGCAGACCTTCGACCCAACCTGGGATCACGCCGCTGACCGGCAGATCGATCGGGCTGCCGCGCTCGACGGAGCTGTCGAACACCTTGCCATTTGTCAGTGCGCCGGTGTAGTGAACGGTCACTACGTCGGTCGGCTTAGGCTGGGCACCGTCAGCCTTCTGCACCACTTCGTACTGCAGGCCGGAAGCGGTGGTGACCACGCCGGCTTTCTTGGCGTTGTCTTCAAGGAACTTCTTGCCGGCGGCTGCCGACTCTTCGCTCAACTTGGCCATGCGCTCTTCAGCACGCTTTTGCAGGGCAGCAAAGGCTTCGACCAGTTCGTCATCCTTGAGCTTCTGTTCTTTCTTACCGACGGCATCTTCAATGCCCTGGGCTACCGCTTTGGAGTCCAGGTCATCCATGCCTTCCTGGGCAAGGCTTTTGCCCATGTTCAGGCCGATACCGTAGGAAGCTTTTTGCGCCGGGGTTTTCAGCTCTACGCTGGTCTGCGAGTCACAACCCGCCAGAACCAGGCCAACCAGGGCAACCGCCGCCGCCAACCGATGCTGTTTCATGCTATTTCCTTGTTCATGCGCCGAGAGGGCAATCGAGTAAAGCCGCGAGCTTATCAGGCGGCCACGACCAATGGCTACCGGCATAAGAGCCGGATATGGCTGATAAGTTCAGGCATTGCCGCGCATTTGAGGGCATCGCGATGATTTCGTTAGGAGCGAACTGAATAAGCCAAACCACAGACGAAAAAAAACCCGCATTGAGCGGGCTTTCTAGCGTGACCTGGCGTTCAGAGGGCCAGGAAACTTGAATATGGCGCAGCGGACGGGACTCGAACCCGCGACCCCCGGCGTGACAGGCCGGTATTCTAACCGACTGAACTACCGCTGCGCGTAGCGTTGAAAGCAAGTGGTGGGTGATGACGGGATCGAACCGCCGACATTCTGCTTGTAAGGCAGACGCTCTCCCAGCTGAGCTAATCACCCTTTACCTTCGATGCGGGGCGCATTGTGCCACAGTTTTTCATAACGTGTTGATTTAATTAATAAATTTATTAAAAAAACGGAAAAATCGTGAATCGACGCGCCCTACACAAACCTCGAACATAAAAAAGCCCGCGTGAGCGGGCTTCTCTGTGGTGACCTGGCGTTCAGCGTTCCAGGTTACCGAATATGGCGCAGCGGACGGGACTCGAACCCGCGACCCCCGGCGTGACAGGCCGGTATTCTAACCGACTGAACTACCGCTGCGCGTAACACTGAATGCGAATGGTGGGTGATGACGGGATCGAACCGCCGACATTCTGCTTGTAAGGCAGACGCTCTCCCAGCTGAGCTAATCACCCTTCACGTTCGGTGTGGCGCGCATTCTACGGAGCACCCCCTACTCTGGCAAGCACTTTTTAAAATAATTTTTTCAGGCCTTCCAAAGGCTTAGCGAAGGGTTGGCCTATCGGAATTGGAAGCGAATAATGCGCACCTTTGTATAAAGGAGAGACCCGCCCCATGTGGTTCAAGAACCTGCTTATCTATCGCCTGACCCAAGATCTGCCTTTTGATGCCGAGGCGTTGGAAACTGCACTGGCGACCAAACCGGCCCGTGCCTGTGCAAGCCAGGAGTTGACCACCTACGGTTTCGTCGCGCCGTTCGGCAAGGGCGAAGACGCCCCGCTTGTCCACGTCAGCCAGGATTTCCTGTTGATCGCCGCACGCAAGGAAGAACGCATCCTGCCGGGTAGCGTGGTGCGCGATGCCTTGAAGGAAAAAGTCGACGAGATCGAAGCCGAGCAAATGCGCAAGGTCTATAAGAAGGAACGCGACCAGCTCAAGGATGAAATCATCCAGGCCTTCCTGCCCCGCGCCTTTATCCGTCGCTCGTCCACCTTTGCCGCGATTGCGCCGAAACAGGGCCTGATCCTCGTCAACTCCGCCAGCCCCAAGCGCGCCGAAGACCTGCTCTCGACCCTGCGTGAAGTGATCGGCTCCCTGCCGGTGCGCCCGTTGACCGTCAAGGTTGCGCCAAGCGCCACCCTTACCGACTGGGTCAAGACCCAGAAAGCCGCGGACGATTTCTTCGTCCTCGACGAGTGCGAGCTGCGCGACACCCACGAAGACGGCGGCATCGTGCGCTGCAAGCGCCAGGACCTGACCGGCGAAGAAATCCAGTTGCACCTGAGCACGGGCAAAGTCGTGACCCAGTTGTCCCTGGCCTGGCAGGACAAGCTGTCGTTCATGCTGGACGACAAAATGGTGGTCAAGCGCCTGAAATTCGAGGACCTGTTGCAAGACCAGGCCGAACAGGACGGCGGCGATGATGCCCTGGGCCAACAGGACGCCAGTTTCACCCTGATGATGCTGACCTTCGGCGAGTTCCTCCCGGCCCTGGTCGAAGCCCTTGGCGGCGAAGAGACGCCTCAGGGAATCTAGGCCAACTTGCCCCCTGGATTAATGCCGGGCACCATACGACCCACCGCGGGGACGACCCCGCGGCTCTATCGAACTTTCAATCCGGGGACGACCCCACCATTGGATAGGGGGGCATCATGTCCTGGATCATTCTGTTTTTCGCCGGTCTTTTTGAAGTGGGCTGGGCCGTCGGCCTGAAGTACACCGACGGCTTCAGCCGCCCGCTGCCCACGGCATTGACCATCGTCGCGATGGCCATCAGCCTCGGTTTGTTGGGGCTGGCCATGAAGGAGTTGCCCCTGGGCACGGCCTACGCCATCTGGACCGGGGTCGGCGCAATCGGCACGGTAATCGCCGGGATCATCCTGTTCGGCGAATCCATGGCGCTGTTTCGCCTGGCCAGCGTGGCGTTGATTATCGCCGGGCTGGTGGGGTTGAAAGTCAGCGCCAGCTAAGTAGCCAGGCATGAAAACGCCCGCAATCGCGGGCGTTTTTGTATGCGCCGAAAACCTAACGCAGGCTACCGCGCAACCCGCCCACCAACTCGCGCAGATGCTCAGGCGCGGCGTCTACAACCGGCACCGGTTGCCCAGCCACCAGCGTCACCCGCGACCAGATGCGGTGGAAAAAGCCCTTGCCCGGGTCGCGGCTGAAGAAGCTGCCCCACAACCCCTGCAACGCCAACGGAATCACCGGCACCGGGGTTTCTTCGAGAATCCGCGTCAGCCCGCCCTTGAACTCGCTGATCTCACCGTCCGAGGTCAACTTGCCTTCGGGAAAGATGCACACCAGTTCGCCGTCCTTGAGGTACTGGGCGATCCGGGTGAAAGCCTTTTCGTAGATCTGGATATCTTCCTGCCGCCCGGCAATCGGAATGGTCCCGGCGGTGCGGAAGATAAAGTTCAGCACCGGCAGGTTGTAGATTTTGTAGTACATAACAAAGCGAATCGGCCTACGCACCGCCCCACCAATGAGCAAGGCATCGACAAAGGACACGTGATTGCACACCAACAGCGCCGCGCCTTCATCGGGAATCTGCTCCAGGTTGCGATGCTCGACTCGGTACATGGAATGGCTCAGCAGCCAGATCAGGAAGCGCATGCTGAACTCGGGGACGATTTTGAAGATGTAAGCATTGACCGCGACGTTGAGCAGCGACACCACCAAAAACAGCTGGGGGATCGACAGCTTCGCCAGGCTCAGCAGCACGATCGAGACAATCGCCGAGACCACCATGAACAAGGCATTGAGGATGTTGTTGGCGGCAATCACCCGCGCCCGCTCGTTTTCGGCGGTGCGCGACTGGATCAACGCGTACAGCGGCACAATATAGAAGCCGCCGAAAACCCCCAGCCCGAGGATATCCACCAACACCCACCAGGCCTGGCCGAAGCCCAGCACGGTGAGCCAGTCGTGGCCCGAGGCGCTGGCCGGGATACCGCCGGAGTGCCACCACAGCAGCAAGCCAAATACCGTCAGGCCAAAGGAGCCGAACGGCACCAGGCCGATTTCCACTTTGCGCCCCGAAAGTTTCTCGCAAAGCATCGAACCCAGGGCGATGCCCACCGAAAACACCGTGAGGATCAGGGTGACCACGGTTTCATCGCCGTGCAGCCACTCTTTGGCGTAGGCCGGGATCTGCGTCAGGTAGATCGCGCCGACAAACCAGAACCACGAGTTGCCGACAATCGAACGAGACACGGCAGGCGTCTGCCCCAGGCCCAGGCGCAAGGTGGCCCAGGACTGGCTGAAGATGTTCCAGTTGAGGCGCAGCTCAGGCGTAGAGGCCGCAGCCCTCGGAATAGCGCGGCTGGCCAGGTAGCCCAACACCGCCACCGCGATAATGGCCGTGGCAACGACGGGGGCGTACTGGGTCGACGACATCATCACGCCAGCACCGATGGTGCCCGCCAGGATCGCCAAAAAGGTGCCCATTTCCACCAAGCCATTGCCGCCCACTAGCTCCTCTTCGCGCAGAGCCTGGGGCAGGATCGAGTACTTCACCGGGCCGAACAGCGCCGAGTGGGTGCCCATGGCGAACAGCGCCAGGAGCATCAGCCACAGGTGATTGAACAGAAAACCCACCGCGCCGACGGCCATGATGGCGATTTCGCCGAGTTTAATCAGGCGGATCAACGCGTCCTTGGCGAACTTTTCGCCAAACTGCCCGGCCAGCGCCGAGAACAGAAAAAACGGCAGGATAAACAGCAACGCGCACAGGTTGACCCAGATCGAGCGGTCGCCCTCGATGGCCAATTTGTAGAGGATGGCGAGGATCAGCGACTGCTTGAAAATGTTGTCGTTGAACGCCCCGAGGGACTGCGTGATGAAAAACGGCAAGAAACGCCGCGTGCGAAGCAAGGTGAACTGCGAAGGGTGACTCATCGTCCATGTCCCTGAGTGGCTTGGATGCCTTATTAGAGGGTCGAATACTGGCCCAAGCCACACACTTCGCCAACCCCCCGGCGTTCTAGCGGGGCAAACCGGCCAGGCAAGGCGAGACGAACAACTCACCGCGATAAGCCCCTTGCACGGTGCGGGTGGCCACCACCAGCCACATCAGCGCCAGCGCCGCCACCAGCAGGCAGCCGACCACGCTGAAAAAGCCCAGGTGCAGGGTCTCGGCCAGTTTCAGGGTGGCCAGGGCATACACCCCGAGCGGGAAGGTGAAGCCCCACCAGCCCAGGTTGAAGGGAATACCGCTGCGCAGGTACTTGAGGGTAATCAGCACGGCGATGAGCATCCACCAAAGGCCCAGCCCCCACAGCGTGATCCCCGCCACCAGCCCCAGCCCGGCGGCGATTTCACCGATACCGGGCAAGCCGTTGGCGGCAAAGATCGCCGGGGCATCGGCGCCCAGCAGCAGCATGCCCAAAGCGCCGGTGCCGATCGGCCCCAGGGCCAGCCAACTCGACGCCGCCATGCTCTCGTGGGGCAGTTTGTGCAGGGCCATGCGCAGCACCAGGATGGTGAGGATGCTGAACGCCACCGGCAGAGAAAACGCCCACAGCACGTAACTGGTCACCAGCATCACGAATTGCCCGTGGGCATCGGCCAGGTGCGGCGCCAGCAGGCCCCCGCTGGCCGCCGCCACTTCCGCCGCCACCACTGGCAGCAGCCAGACTGCGGTCATCTGGTCGATGCTGTGCTCCTGGCGGGTGAACATCAGAAACGGGATCAACACCCCGCAGGCCAGGGCCATGGCCACGTCCAGCCACCAGATCGCCTCGGCCAGCGGCACGACGCCTGCACCCCAGCGTGGCAGGCCGAACAACAACAGGCCATTAAGGATGGTGGCCAGGCCCATGGGGATGGTGCCGAAGAACATCGATACGGTGGAATGGCCGAAAATTCGCCGTGCTTCGTCGAAGAACAGCCACCAACGGGCGGCGTACAGCGCCGAAAACAGCACGAACAGGGCGATGGTCAGCCACCACAGGCCCTCGGCCACCGCGTGCAGGCCCGCCAGAGGCAACGGCAGTTGCGCCAGCGCCAAGGCCAGCACGCCGGTGCCCATGGTGGCGGCGAACCAGTTAGGGGTGAATTGGCGAATGGCTTCGCGCGGATGGGGCAAATGCCGCAACGGGCGATAGCTGCGAGCCAGGGTATTGGGGCACGTCATGGGCGACTCCGCTGCTCTGATGAGGTAGCGCCCATGCTAGACCCGAATCGAATATCTATATAACGGGTAATTTCTCTAACTGTTATCTGTTTTACCTATATGCCCTACACACTGCCCTCGCTCTCCACCACCAGCACCCGCGCCACGCCCTGTGGATGGGCCACGTGCTCGGTGCCGACAGTGGCGTAGAAAATGTCCCCCACGTCCAGCAGCACCCGTTGTTCCACGCCCTGCTCGCGATAGTGCATCTCGACTTGCCCGTCGAGTACCACGAAGACTTCCTGGCCATCGTTGATGTGCCATTTATAAGGCTGGTCGGTCCAGTGCAGGCGCGTGGTGATGCCGTTCATGGTGGCGATATCCAACGCCGCCCAGGGGCGCTCGCCGATGAAGGATTTGCTACGGATGACGCGCATGAATAAGCCTGCCGAGTAAGAAGGAAACCGGGCCGGGCATTGTGCTACTAATTACTCGACACCGCACCGGCCAGAGCGCTGCGACACCACACCGCGCTGAGACCTTGGTCGAGACTGACGAACGCCCGGGGCCGTGCGAGACTGTCCGACCGGGCTTGAGGCCCGGTGTCTTTTGCCGGGAGCTTCCATGTCGTTGTCCAGCGGGCTGATTGCCGCCGTCGCCCTGGCCTATATGGCCATCATGTTCGCCATCGCCTTCTACGGTGACCGGCGCAGCAAACCCCTGCCACCACGGGTGCGCGCTTGGGTGTACAGCCTGTCGCTGGCGGTCTATTGCACCAGTTGGACCTTTTTCGGGGCCGTGGGCCAGGCTGCCGAGCAGTTGTGGTCGTTCCTGCCGATCTACCTGGGGCCGATCCTGTTGCTGGTGCTGGCACCTTGGGTGCTGCAAAAAATGGTGATGATTAGCAAGCAAGAGAACATCACCTCCATCGCCGACTTCATCGCCGCGCGCTATGGCAAATCCCAATCCCTGGCGGTGGTGGTGGCGTTGATCTGCCTGGTGGGCGTGCTGCCCTACATCGCCCTGCAACTCAAGGGCATAGTGCTCGGCGTGAACCTGTTGATCGGCGCCGGTGCCGACGCCATGGGCACCCGCGCCCAGGACACGGCGCTGATCGTGTCGCTGATTTTGGCCCTGTTCACTATTGTCTTTGGCACGCGCAACCTGGACGCCACCGAGCACCACCGGGGCATGGTGCTGGCGATTGCCTTTGAATCTTTGGTCAAGCTGTTCGCGTTTCTGGCCGTCGGTGCGTTCGTTACCTACGGCCTCTACGACGGTTTCGACGACCTCTTCGACCAAGCCATGCTGGCCCCGCGTCTGGAGCAGTACTGGAAGGAAACCATCAACTGGCCCTCCATGGTGGTACAGACCGGCGTGGCGATGATGGCCATCATCTGCCTGCCCCGGCAGTTCCACGTCACGGTGGTGGAAAACATCGAGCCGGCGGACCTGCGCCTGGCCAAATGGGTGTTCCCCGCGTACCTCGCCCTCGCCGCGCTGTTCGTGGTGCCGATTGCCCTGGCCGGGCAAATGCTGTTGCCCAGTTCGGTGCTGCCTGACTCTTTCGTCATCAGCCTGCCCCTGGCCCAGGCCCACCCGGCGCTGGCCTTGCTGGCGTTTATCGGCGGCGCCTCGGCGGCCACCGGCATGGTGATTGTGGCCAGCGTGGCGCTGTCCACCATGGTGTCCAACGACATGCTGCTGCCCTGGCTGCTGCGGCGCAAAAACGCCGAGCGCCCGTTCGAGGTGTTCCGCCACTGGATGCTCTCGGTGCGCCGGGTCAGCATCGTGGTGATCCTGCTGCTGGCCTACGTCAGCTATCGCCTGCTGGGCTCGACCGCAAGCCTGGCGACCATCGGCCAGATCGCCTTCGCCGCCGTCACCCAACTGGCCCCGGCGATGCTCGGCGCGCTGTACTGGAAACAGGCCAACCGCCGCGGCGTGTTCGCCGGTTTGGCGGCGGGCACCTTCCTGTGGTTCTACACCCTGGTGCTGCCGATCGCCGCCCACAGCCTGGGCTGGTCGCTGAGTACCTTCCCCGGGCTGGCGTGGCTGCATGGCAACCCGCTGAACCTGCCGATCACCCCGCTAACCCAAGGCGTGGTGCTGTCGCTGGCGGGCAACTTCACCCTGTTCGCCTGGGTCTCGGTGCTGTCGCGCACCCGGGTTTCGGAGCACTGGCAGGCCGGGCGTTTTATCGGCCAGGAAATCCACGCGCGGCCCAACGCCCGCTCCATGCTCGCGGTACAGATCAACGACCTGCTGAGCCTCGCCGCCCGCTTCGTCGGCGAAGAGCGCGCACGGCAGAGTTTTATCCGCTTCGCCTATCGCCAGGGCAAAGGCTTCAACCCCAACCAGAACGCCGATGGCGAATGGATCGCCCATACCGAACGCCTGCTGGCCGGCGTACTCGGTGCCTCTTCGACCCGGGCGGTGGTGAAAGCCGCCATCGAAGGGCGGGAAATGCAGCTCGAAGACGTGGTGCGCATCGCCGACGAAGCCTCGGAGGTGCTGCAATTCAACCGCGCCCTGCTGCAAGGGGCGATCGAGAACATCACCCAAGGCATCAGCGTGGTCGACCAATCGCTGAAACTGGTGGCCTGGAACCGCCGCTACCTGGAGCTGTTCAACTACCCCGAAGGCCTGATTAGCGTGGGCCGGCCGATTGCCGACATCATCCGTTACAACGCCGAACGCGGCCTATGCGGCCCGGGCGAGGCGCAAGTGCATGTGGCCCGCCGCCTGCACTGGATGCGCCAGGGCCGTGCCCACACCTCCGAACGTTTGTTCCCCAATGGCCGGGTGATCGAGTTGATCGGCAACCCCATGCCCGGCGGCGGTTTCGTCATGAGCTTTACCGACATCACCGCGTTCCGCGAAGCCGAGCAAGCCCTCACCGAAGCCAACGAAGGCCTGGAGCGACGGGTCACCGAGCGCACCCACGAGTTGTCCCAACTCAACGTGGCACTGACCGAAGCCAAGGGCACCGCCGAATCCGCCAACCAGTCCAAAACGCGCTTTTTGGCCGCCGTCAGCCACGACCTGATGCAGCCCTTGAACGCTGCGCGGCTGTTCTCCGCCGCCCTCTCCCACCAGGACGACGGCTTATCGGCAGAAGCACAAAAACTGGTGCAGCACCTGGACAGTTCGCTGCGCTCGGCCGAAGACCTCATCAGCGACCTGCTGGACATTTCCCGCCTGGAAAACGGCAAGATCAACCCCGACCGCAAACCCTTCGCCCTCAACGAGTTGTTCGACACCTTGGGCGCCGAGTTCCAGGCCCTGGCCCGCGAACAGCAAATGACCTTCCGCCTGCGGGGCAGCCGTTTACGCGTGGACAGTGATATCAAGTTGCTGCGGCGCATCCTGCAAAACTTCCTCACCAACGCCTTCCGCTACGCCAAAGGCCCGGTACTGCTAGGCGTGCGCCGCCGCGGCAATGAGCTGAGCCTGCAAGTGTGGGACCGCGGGCCGGGCATTCCGGAAGACAAGCGGCAGGTGATTTTCGAGGAATTCAAGCGTTTGGACAGCCACCAGACCCGCGCCGAAAAAGGCCTGGGCCTGGGCCTGGCGATTGCCGACGGCCTATGCCGCGTGCTGGGGCATAGCCTGCAAGTGCGCTCCTGGCCGGGCAAGGGCAGCCTCTTTAGCGTCAGCGTGCCCTTGGCCCGCAGCCAGGCCAGCGCACCGGCGAAAGTCGCCGAGCAAAACGGCCAACTGCCCAATGGCGCGCGGGTGCTGTGCGTGGACAACGAAGATAGCATCCTGATCGGCATGAACAGCCTGCTGACGCGCTGGGGCTGCCAAGTCTGGACGGCGCGTAACCGCGAAGAATGCGCGGCACTGATAAACGATGGGCTGCGCCCGCACCTGGCGCTGGTGGACTATCACCTGGACGACGGCGAAACCGGCACCGGGCTGATGGCCTGGCTGCGCACCGAACTGGGCGAACCGGTGCCCGGCGTGGTCATCAGCGCGGACGGGCGCCCGGAAATGATCGCCCAAGTCCACGCCGCCGGCCTGGACTACCTGGCCAAACCGGTGAAACCGGCGGCCCTGCGGGCGCTGCTGAGCCGGCATTTACCGCTCTGAGGCCCACTGTGCAAGGGTTTGTGAGGGCCCGCTCCCACAGGGGCCGCGTTGCCGGTTTTTTTGTGGGAGCGGGCCCGCCCGCGATGGCGGCCTTGCAAACGCTAGAGGGGCATCGGCTGTACCGGCCTCATCGCGGGCAGGCCCGCTCCCACAGTTGAACAGTGGTGCGGATGAGGTTTTCATTTTTCCTCTGTGGGAGCGAGCCTGCTCGCGATGGCGGCTCCCCAATCACTTACCCAAATCGTACTCACGCAACTTGTTGGCAATGGTCGTGTGGGACACCCCCAAACGCTTGCCCAGTTGCCGGCTGCTCGGGTGGTCGGCGTACAAGCGCTCCAGCACGGCTTTCTCGAAGCGGCCGACAATCGCGTCCAAACCGCCCTCCAGGGAAAAATCGCCAAGGGGCTGGCGCACGCCGTAATCCGGCAGGCGGATGTGCTCGGCCTTGACCACCCCGCCCTCGCACAGCGAAACCGCCTGGAACAGCACGTTCTCCAGTTGCCGCACGTTGCCCGGCCAGTCGTAGTGGCGCAACCGCTCCATCGCCGCCGGGGCCAGGGCCGGCAAGGCGCAGCCGATCTGGCGGCTGGCCTGGTCGAGAAAGTGTTCCACCAGCGGTTCCAAACCATCGAGGCACTCGCGCAGCGGCGGGATATGCAGCGACAGCACGTTGAGGCGGTGGTAGAGGTCCTGGCGGAACTCGCCAGCGGCGCACAACTGCGACAGGTCGAGCTGGGTGGCGCAGATCACCCGCACGTCCAGGTAAACCTCCTCATCGCTGCCCACACGGCGAAAGCAGCCGTCCTGCAAGAAACGCAGCAATTTCACCTGCAAACGCGGGCTCATTTCCCCTACGCCATCGAGAAACAACGTGCCGCCCGCCGTCAATTCCAGCAGCCCGAGCTTGCCTTCGGCCCGCGCGCCTTCAAAAGCCCCAGGCCCGTAGCCGAACAACTCGGTCTCGGCCATGGACTCGGGCAACCCGGCGCAATTGAGCGCCATCAGCGGCGATTGCCCGCGAGGGCTGGCCAGGTGGCAGGCGCGGGCCAGCAGTTCCTTGCCGGTGCCGGTCTCGCCCTCGATCAACAGCGGCGCATCCAGGGGCGCCATGCGCCGGGCCTCGCGCACCACCGCGGCCATCACTTTGGAACTCTGGAAAATACTGTCGAAGCCGCGCATCTCCTGCTTGCGCACGTTGTAGATGCGCTCGCCGACGCGGTCGGCGCGGTGCAGGGTAAGCACGGCGCCGGCCATGGCTTCGCTGTCGTCGTGTTCGGACTGCAACGGCGCGATATCGGCCAGGAACACGTCGCCCCGCACTTTGACCCGCAAACCGTTGATCCGCGACTTGTTAGCGCGCACCAGTTCCGGCAAGTCGAAATCCTCGGCGTAGCGCGACAGGGCAATGCCCGGCACCTCATCCACCCGCACCCCCAGCAATTGCGCGGCGGCGCGGTTGGCGGCGACGATGGAGCCGCCCATGTCGATGGACAGCACCGGAAACTCCAGCGCCCCCAACAGCGCATTGAGCTCCATGTGCCGGCGCTCGCTGGGCATCAAGCCCACACGCTTGACCCCAAACACCCCGGCAATCCCCTCGAACTTGGGGCGCAGGGCCTGGAATTGCAGGTTCACCAGGTTCGGGCACAGCAGGTAGATGGCGTTGCCGTGCTCGCCCCCCACTTCGCCGCGGGCGACGTTGATCCCGTATTCCACCAACAGGTTGAGGATGTCGCGCAGGATGCCGATGCGGTTCTGGCAATGAACTTTGATACGCATAAAAAGGCCTGGCAAAGGTGAGAGAAACAATCCGTCTCCTTTGTGGGAGCGAGCCTGCTCGCGATGGCGCAGCGTCAAGTACACCGCTATCGCGAGCAGGCTCCCACAGGGAGGGGGAAGGCGGGTTTGCCAAATTTTTTGGCCACCCGCACATTTAGTCGTAAATATTACGTTACGAACGAGCCACCCTCCAAACCCGCAACGCCCCATAGCCGATGGCCGCCTGGCAAAACGTAACGATTACTTTACGAAAAAACCAGATTTATCCTACACCCAAGACTGACGCCCCACTGCAAGCCGTTCACCACTGCGGTATCTGTAATAGCCATAGCGGCACATAACAAGAACGTATCCCTTGCAGGAGAGCAGCATGAAACAGACGCACTACGTGGCCCGCGAGCCCGATGCGCAGGGTTTTATCCACTACAGCGAGCAAGAACACGCCGTGTGGAACACCCTGATTACCCGCCAACTCAAACTGCTGGAAGGCCGCGCGTGCCAGGAATACCTGGACGGCATCGAAAAACTCGCCCTGCCCCACGACCGCATCCCACAACTGGACGAAATCAACCAAGTGCTGGGCGCCACCACCGGTTGGCAAGTGGCCCGGGTGCCGGCGCTGATTCCCTTCCAGACCTTCTTTGAATTGCTCGCCAACAAGCAGTTTCCCGTGGCGACCTTTATTCGCACGCCCCAAGAGCTGGATTACCTGCAAGAGCCGGACATTTTTCACGAGATCTTTGGCCACTGCCCCCTGCTGACCAACCCGTGGTTTGCCGAATTCACCCACACCTACGGCAAACTCGGCCTACAAGCCAGCAAGGAAGAACGGGTCTACCTGGCGCGCCTGTACTGGATGACCATCGAGTTCGGCCTGCTGGACACGCCAGAGGGCCTGCGCATCTACGGCGGCGGTATCCTCTCCTCGCCCAAGGAGACCCTCTACAGCCTCTCCTCCGAGCCCGAGCACCAGGCCTTCGACCCACTCGAAGCGATGCGTACGCCTTACCGCATCGACATCCTCCAGCCCCTGTATTTCGTGCTACCGAACATGAAACGCCTGTTCGACCTGGCCCACGAAGACATCATGGGCATGGTCCAGCAAGGCCGCGCCCTGGGCCTGCACAGCCCGAAATTCCCGCCCAAGGCGGCGTGAACCGCGACTTTCACCTGCGGGTGAGTCTTTTTTAACGGGCCGATTTGCTCTAGCGTGGGCAACCGGCCCCTGCTGCACCCATAACAATCGAATTCAGGAATACACCATGAACACACTCAACCAAGCCCATTGCGAAGCCTGCCGTGCCGATGCGCCCCAAGTCAGCGACGAAGAACTGCCGAGCCTTATCAAGCAGATCCCGGACTGGAACATCGAAGTACGCGATGGCGTGATGCAGCTGGAAAAAGTCTTCCTGTTCAAGAACTTCAAATTTGCCCTGGCCTTCACCAATGCCATGGGCGAAATCTCCGAGGCCGAAGGCCACCACCCTGGCCTGCTCACCGAGTGGGGCAAAGTTACCGTGACCTGGTGGAGCCACTCCATCAAAGGCCTGCACCGCAACGACTTCATCATGGCCGCGCGCACCGATGACGTGGCCAAGGACGCCGAGGGCCGTAAATAATGCACTTCGATGCCATTGGCCGGGTGCCTGGCGACCCGATCCTGGGCCTGATGGAGGCCTACGCGGCCGACAGCAACCCGCGCAAGTTCGACCTGGGCGTGGGCGTGTACAAGGATGCCCTGGGCCTGACGCCCATCCTGCAATCGGTGAAACTCGCCGAGCAGCGCCTGGTAGAACGCCAGACCACCAAAACCTACATCGGCGGCCACGGCGATGCGGCGTTCGGCAAGGTCATCAATGACCTGGTGCTGGGCGCCGACAACGCCTTGATCGGCCAGCAACGCGCCGGTGCCACCCAGACCCCGGGCGGCACCGGGGCCTTGCGCCTGAGCGCCGACTTCATCGCCCATTGCCTGCCGGGCCGTGGCATTTGGCTGAGCAACCCGACCTGGCCGATCCACGAAACCCTCTACGCGGCGGCCGGCATCAAGGTCAGCCACTACCCCTACGTAGGCAGCGACAACCGCCTCGACGTCGAGGCGATGCTCGCCACCCTGGAGCTGATCCCCAAGGGCGACGTGGTGCTGCTGCACGCCTGCTGCCACAACCCCACCGGTTTCGACCTGAGCCAGGACGACTGGCACCGGGTGCTGGACGTGGTGCGCCGCCGCGAACTGCTGCCGCTGATCGACTTCGCCTACCAGGGCTTCGGCGATGGCCTGGAGCAAGACGCCTGGGCGGTGCGCCTGTTTGCCCGGGAGTTGCCCGAGTTGCTTATCACCAGCTCCTGCTCGAAAAACTTCGGTCTGTACCGCGACCGCACCGGCGCGCTGATCGTCTGCGCCGGCAGCGCCGACAAGCTGCTGGATATCCGCAGCCAACTGGCGTTTCTGGCCCGTAACCTGTGGTCCACGCCACCGGATCACGGCGCCGCAGTAGTGGCCACCATCCTCGGCGACCCCGAGCTGAAAAGCCTGTGGGCCGACGAAGTAGAAGCCATGCGCCTGCGCATCGCACAATTGCGCAGCGGCTTGGTGGAGGCCTTGGGGCCACACGGCCTGGGCGAACGTTTTGCCCATATCGGCGTGCAACGCGGGATGTTTTCCTACACCGGCCTCAGTGCCGAACAGGTCAAACGCCTGCGAGAAGAACACAGCGTGTACATGGTCAGTTCCGGGCGGGCCAACGTCGCCGGCATCGACGCCACACGCCTGGACCTGCTGGCCGTGGCCATTGCTGACGTCTGCGTGAGCTGAATCGTCAGCGGCCGTGGCCGCTGACCCTTTCATCTCCCCCACCAAGATAAAAGTCTGTTTGTCATCTTCGCTGCTGTATCCTGCCCAAGCTTTTTAAAAGCGCGGATCTACCAGCGATTTAAAAACAGACCTTGCGAGGAGCGACGACGATGCACGAAATCCCTAATCTCCCCTTCCCAAGCCTGCACGAGACTGAGCAGACAACCCCGCAACAAGCCGGCGCCCAACAGCCCGAGCGTAAAGAAGCAGCCGACAGCCACAAGGCCGACAGCGAAGAGTGAAACCCAGACCGTGTGGAAAGCGCTGTATTACGCGCTTTCCACACCGCCTGAACCCCGCCGGACCCCGCCCCATGACCGATACCTTCAGCGACACCCAGGCCAGCCAATTGATCGACACCGCCCAACAAATGGTCGAGATCTGGAGCCGCCTCAGCACAGAAAAACAAACCGCCCTGCTCCAGCGCTTCGGCACCCCGGAAAACGCCCTGGCCGCCCTCATCGCCACCCGTCTCCTCGCGCCTTTGTAGGCGTTGTAGACGCCCGAAAAAACACTGCCTCCCTGTAGCAAGCCAGGGCTGCGCGCCGATGGCTAAAAATCCACCTTGCCGCGCCCGGCCTTGATGCTGCCGCGTTTGGTCTTGGATTCCAGCCGACGCTTTTTCGAGCCCAGGGTGGGCTTGGTCGGGCGGCGTTTCTTTTCCACCTTGGTGGCGCTGTGGATCAACTCCACCAACCGTTCCAGGGCATCGGCGCGGTTCTGATCCTGGGTGCGGTACTGCTGGGCCTTGAGAATCAGTACGCCATCACTGGTGATACGGCTGTCACGCAGCGCCAGCAGGCGCTCCTTGTAGAACTCGGGCAAGGACGACGCCGGGATATCAAAGCGCAGGTGCACGGCGCTGGAGACCTTATTGACGTTCTGCCCTCCCGCGCCCTGGGCGCGAATGGCCGTCAACTCGATCTCGGCATCCGGCAGATGCACGTTGTTGGAAATCACCAGCATGGAAGAGGGTCCGGGTGAAGGGTGCACAGGATAGCGCGAGCCGCAGGTAAAACGAATGCGGGAGCGGACCCACCGGCGATGGCGGCCTGCCAGCCAACCTTGAGGTTGACTGGAGGTCCGTTATCGCCAGCAAGCCCGCTCCCACAGGGGTTTGCCGGGAGGTGTGGGGCCGTTACTTCATGGCCGGCACCGCCGCATCCAGCGCAAGGCGTGCGCTGCGCTTGTTCTTGATCCAATAGCAGACACCCATGAACACCACCCACACCGGGATCGCGTAGACGGAAATCTGGATACCCGGGATCAGCAGCATCACGCCCAGGATGAACACCACGAACGCCAGGCACACGTAGTTGCCGTAGGGGTACCACAGGGCCTTGAACAGCGGCGTCTGCGCGGTGCGGTTCATGTGCTGGCGGAACTTGAAGTGCGAGTAGCTAATCATCGCCCAGTTGATGACCAGGGTGGCCACCACCAAGGACATCAGCAACTCCAGGGCATGCTGCGGGATCAGGTAGTTGAGCAGCACCGCCACGAAGGTCACCGCGGCCGAGGCCAGGATCGAACGCACCGGTACGCCGCGCTTGTCGATCTTGGCCAGGGCACGGGGGGCATCGCCCTGCTCGGCCATGCCCAAGAGCATGCGGCTGTTGCAATAGGTGCCGCTGTTGTACACCGACAAGGCTGCGGTCAAGACCACGAAGTTGAGGATGTGCGCCGCGGTGTTGCTGCCCAGCATCGAGAACACCTGCACGAACGGGCTGCCGCTGTAGGCATCGCCGGAGGCATTGAGGGTCGCCAGCAGGCTATCCCATGGGGTCAGGGACAGCAGCACCACCAGGGCCCCGATGTAGAAAATCAGGATGCGGTAGATGACCTGGTTGATGGCCTTGGGGATCACGGTTTTGGGCTGGTCCGCCTCGGCAGCGGTGAAGCCGAGCATTTCCAGGCCGCCGAAGGAGAACATGATGATCGCCATGGCCATCACCAGGCCACTGACGCCATTGGGAAAGAACCCGCCGTGCTCCCACAGGTTGCTGACCGACGCCTGCGGGCCGCCGCTGCCGCTGACCAGCAGGTAGCTGCCCAGGGCGATCATGCCGACGATGGCCACCACCTTGATGATGGCGAACCAGAACTCCGCCTCGCCGAACACTTTGACGTTGGCCAGGTTGATGGCGTTAATCATCAGGAAGAACACCGCCGCCGAGGCCCAGGTCGGGATCTCCGGCCACCAGTAGTGCACGTACTTGCCGACCGCGGTCAGCTCCGACATGCCCACCAGGATGTAGAGAATCCAGCAGTTCCAGCCCGACAGGAAGCCGGCGAAACCGCCCCAGTACTTATGGGCGAAGTGGCTGAACGAGCCGGCCACCGGCTCCTCGACGATCATTTCGCCCAGTTGGCGCATTATCATGAACGCGATGAAACCGCAGATCGCGTAGCCCAGGATCATCGAAGGGCCGGCCGATTTCAGCACGCCCGCCGAGCCCAGGAACAAGCCTGTACCAATCGCGCCACCGAGGGCGATCAGTTGAATATGACGATTTTTCAGGCCGCGTTTCAGTTCGCCTGAAGGGGCATTTTGTCCACTCATGGAAAGAGTCTCACGCAAGGTTTGATGAGGATCGCTTCACGTCGCCGCTGACAGAGAAGCGACTCAAACCCCAGCGCAGGCACCAGGAATCCAACGTTTTTCTAACGGTCATACGTCACCTGTTTGTTTTTATCTGTGACGAAATCGAACCCGTCACGCTTGTGGCGCGGCGGAGTTACCAAGGCGGGTAGCCTGAGTTTTGGCGAAAACGCAGAGGGTCACAGCTAAAACGCGGCGCATTGTACACCTGTAACCCCCTGTTGCCAGGCCTCGCTAAATCAGCGCGGCCCTTGCCGGGATTGCCTGTGGGCGCCACGACAGCCTCGGGCACCTGCAAAAACGCAGTCAGGCCCTTGCGAGCCGGGGACGGGAGCCACGCACGAGCGGCCCCACGGGGAGAGAGGAAATGGATACACGGCGTTCATTGCGCCTCCTTCTTGTTATATGCCTACACACCAGGCTTGGCGCGCATCAGACCGGGGAAGGCCCGGTGAAACAAGCACGCCCGAGCGGCGCGGAACTTTACTGAAGGTCATATCTGGCAGCTTTTGCTTACAGCTGCGCGCAAATGCCGCAGCGACCTGGCAGCGCGGGGAGCTTCGTCAAGCAGCCTTTACGGGGCGTCACGATAACTTTCCATCGCCCACACCCGTGGGAGCGAGCCTGCTCGCGATGGCGCCAGTTCGGCCAATATCACTGCCGGGTATACCAGCGCCAACGTCGGATCGCCGCCCGGACCCAGCCCACAAAGGGGAAGTGCTCCACCGGAGAACATATCTGGCTGGCAAAAGCCATTGCGCCAGCCCAAAAAAAAACGCCAACCCAAAGGTTGGCGCTCTCTCTTGCCGCTTGCCGCTAAACCCTAGCCGCTGCCCTCAAGGCTTCTTACGCCCAAACCCCGGGCGCTGGCCGGAGCCTGCCGGTGCGCCGCGGCGCTTGCCGGACGGTGCGTCGCGGTCGACCAGGGCAATGCCCGGGCGCTTGGCACCTGGCTTGGCCGGGCGTTTGGTGTCGGCGGGACGATCGGCCACCGGCGTGCCGCGCCCGGTTGCCGGGGCACCGCGGCCCTTGGCTGGGCGTGGTGCGCGTTCGCCGTCCTGGCGTGGCGCGGGCTTGCGGGCCGGCCGCTCGCCTTCGATCTGCGGCTCGCGGCTTGGGCGTGGCCCAGTCGCCGGCGTTCCGGCCACCGGGCGCAGCGTGCGCACACGCTCGCTCTTGCCCACCGGGCGGGACGACTTACGCTGCATCCGCTCAAGCTTGTCTTTGCTCTTGGCGTTCATCTGCGGCATGGCCACGGGGGTCAGGCCCACTTCGGCGGCGAGGATGTCCACCTCGTACTGGCTCATTTCGCGCCAGCGGCCCATCGGCAGGTCGGAGTTGAGGAACACCGGGCCGAAACGCACGCGCTTGAGGCGGCTGACCACCAGGCCCTGGGATTCCCACAGGCGCCGCACTTCACGGTTGCGGCCTTCCATCACCACGCAGTGGTACCAGTGGTTGAAGCCTTCGCCACCCGGCGCTTGCTTGATGTCGGTGAACTTGGCCGGGCCGTCTTCGAGCACCACGCCCGCCTTCAGGCGTTCGATCATCTCGTCGTCGACTTCACCACGCACACGCACCGCGTACTCACGGTCCATCTCATAGGAGGGGTGCATCAGGCGGTTGGCCAGCTCACCGTCGGTGGTGAACATCAACAGGCCCGTGGTGTTGATGTCGAGGCGACCGATGTTGATCCAGCGGCCTTCTTTAGGGCGCGGCATCTTGTCGAACACCGTCGGGCGGCCTTCCGGATCGTCGCGGGTGCAGATCTCGCCATCGGGCTTGTTGTACATGATGACGCGGCGCACTGACTCGGCCGCCTCTTCGCGCTTGATGACTTTGCCGTCGATGGTGATGGCGTCGTGCATGTCAACGCGCAGCCCCAGGGTGGCGTCTTTGCCGTTGACCTTGATGCGGCCGTGGCTGATCCAGGCTTCGACGTCGCGGCGCGAACCGACGCCGATACGGGCCAATACCTTCTGCAGTTTTTCGCCTGCGGGGCCGATTTCCTGGTCGTCTTTCTGGTCGTTGATACTCATCTGGGCACCTCCCGGTGTGGTCTGTTCAGGCCTGGCCTGAAGCGTTGGAATCTGGTCGTCTGGCGAAGGGATCGCCAAAGGGTCGCGAATCATACGCCCATGCAGGCCTATGCGCATCACAGACTAGTGGATAAGCGCCGGCTTATTTGCTTTTCCGCCGGCCGGTGGCCTTGAGGGCCAGCAGACGCAGCGCGGCGTCGGCGAGGATCGCGCGTTTGCCGGCCTTGTCGAGTTTCTTCCAGGCCTTGATTTCCCGCTTGCTACGCCCGCAGCCCACGCAGATATCGTCGCTGAACTTGCAGACGCTGATGCACGGGTCTTTGGTTGAGGTCATGGGGGGGTCATTCGTCGTCGAACTGGCGTCGTTCGTTTTCGATAGCTTCGGCCAGCGCCAAGGCTTCGGCTTCTTCGTCGCTCAGCTGGGGTTTGGGTTGCTCCAGGGCGGCGACGGCGGCCAGGAGTTGTTCCCGGGCCTGAGCCACGCCCAGCACGTCGTCTTCCTGCGCCTGTGGCGTTTGGGCCGGGGCCGGACGTTCAACTTCAGCCACGTCCACCTCGGCCTGCGCCTCGCCCGCGCCATCGCGCAGCAAGTCGTCGAAATCGGTCTTGATCCCCTCTTCCATCGAGTCCAGTTCCAGCAGCAGGGTGTGGAAACTGGTTTCGTCCTTGGGCTCGTCCGCCTCGGCGCTGGCGTCGGCCAAGGCCTGCAGGGCCTGGGGCACAGGGGCGTCGTCGAAGTCCAGGACCGGCTCGGGCTCCAACTCGCGCAGCTCGGCCAGGGGCGGCAGGTCGTCGAGGTTCTTCAGGTTGAAGTGGTCGAGAAAGCCCTTGGTGGTGGCGAACATCGCCGGTTTACCGGGCACGTCGCGGTAGCCGACGATGCGGATCCACTCGCGCTCCAGCAAGGTCTTGACGATGTGGCTGTTGACCGCCACGCCGCGCACGTCCTCGATTTCGCCCCGGGTGATCGGCTGGCGATAAGCGATCAGCGCCATGGTTTCCAGCATCGCCCGCGAGTAACGCTGCGGCCGCTCTTCCCACAAGCGGCCGACCCAGGGCGAGAATTTCTCGCGGATCTGCAAGCGATAGCCCGAGGCCACCTCTTTAAGCTCGAAGGCACGCCCCTCGCAGGACTTGGCCAGCAGGGTCAGGGCTTTCTTGAATACCGGCGGCTCGGGCCGTTCGCCCTCTTCAAACAGCTCGAACAGGCGTTCCAGGGATTGGGGTTTTCCCGAGGCCAGCAGAAAGGCTTCAAGCAGGGGCGCCAGCTCGCGGGGTTCGTTCAGGTTCATGGATTTGGCTCGTTATTCGGCTCGCGCCCGCACATGGATGGGTGCAAAGGCGTCATTCTGCACCAGCTCGACCAGGGATTCCTTGACCAGTTCAAGCACCGCCATAAAGGTCACCACCACACCCAGGCGCCCTTCCTCGGCGGTGAACAGCTCGACAAAGGGCACGAAACCGCCGCCCTTGAGGCGTTCGAGCACATCGCTCATGCGCTCGCGGGTGGACAGCGCCTCGCGGCTGACCTGGTGGCTTTCAAACATATCGCCACGGCGCAGCACTTCGGCCATGGACATCAGCAGCTCCTCCAGGCTGACGTCCGGCAGCAGCTTACGCGCCCGCGCCTCGGGTGCGTCGAGCTTGGGCACCACCACGTCGCGGCCGACCCGGCTGAGGCCATCGATGCCTTCGGCGGCGGCCTTGAAGCGCTCGTATTCCTGCAAGCGGCGGATCAGTTCGGCGCGGGGGTCGTCTTCCTCGGCCTCCACTTCGGCCGAGCGCGGCAGCAGCATGCGTGACTTGATCTCCGCCAGCATGGCGGCCATTACCAGGTACTCGGCGGCCAGTTCCAGGCGCACCGACTGCATCAGTTCGACATAGCCCATGTACTGGCGGGTGATTTCCGCCACGGGGATGTCGAGGATGTTGATGTTCTGCTTGCGGATCAGGTACAGCAGCAAGTCCAGTGGCCCCTCGAAGGCGTCGAGGAACACCTCCAGGGCATCGGGCGGGATGTACAGGTCCAGGGGCATTTCCAGAACAGCCTGGCCGTACACCATGGCGAACGGCAGTTCCTGCTGGGCGCCGGCCTGGCTATCGACAGTTTCCGCCGCCGACATCTAGGCCTCGACCAAAAACGGCGCCGGGTCGCCGCAACCGACGCGGATCACCTCGGGCTCGCCGTCGGCCAGGTTGATGACGGTAGAAGCCTTATTGCCGCCGAAACCGCCGTCGATAATCAGGTCGACCTGTTTTTCCAGGAGTTGGCGCATTTCGTAGGGGTCTTCCAGGGGCTCGGTCTCGCCGGGCAGGATCAGGGTCACGCTCATCAGCGGCTCACCCAGTTCCGCCAGCAGCGCCAGGGCAATGGGGTGGCTGGGCACGCGCAGGCCGATGGTGCGTTTTTTCGGGTGCAGCAACAGGCGCGGCACTTCCCGGGTGGCGTTGAGAATGAAGGTATAGGGCCCTGGCGTGTGAGCCTTGAGCAGGCGAAAGGTGCCGGTATCGATCTTGGCGAACAAGCCCAATTGCGACAGATCGCAGCAGATCAGCGCAAAGTTGTGCTTATCGTCCAATTGGCGCAAGCGCCGCACCCGCTCCACGGCGTTCTTGTCGCCGATCTGGCAGCCAATGGCGTAGGAAGAATCGGTTGGATAGATGACCACACCGCCCTTGCGGATGATCTCCACCGCCTGTTTTATCAGGCGCGCTTGCGGGTTTTCCGGATGAATCTGGAAAAATTGACTCACATTGTCTACCTGTTCAGACGGCGATAACGGCTGGCTCATGTTTGAAACGGGACCAAAGCAGTGGCAGATCGTCTGGCAGCGGACGGTACTCCCCAATCTCCGACCAGCCCCCAGGGCCATGGAAATCACTGCCGGCGCTGACCAGCAGGCCAAACTCGCGGGCCAGGATGGCCAGGCTGCCCACTTGTTCGGCAGGCTGATGGCCATTGACCACTTCGATCGCGTGGCCGCCCGCTTGAATATAGTCGCCAATCAACTTGCGGCGCTTGCTACGGGTGAAATCGTAATGCCAGGGGTGGGCCAGGCTGACCCAGGCGCCGGCGGCACGCAGGGTCGCGACGGTATCCTCCAGGGTCGGCCAGTGCTGCTTGACGTCCCCCAGCTTACCGGCGCCGAGCCACTTGCGGAACGCTTCGGCGCGATCCTTGACGAAACCTTCACGCACCATCCAGTCGGCGAAATGCGGGCGGGCCGGGGCATTGCCGCTGTCGCCCACTTCCTGCTGGATCGCGCGGGCGCCGTCGAGCGCACCGGGCATGCCCTTAAGCGCGAGCTTGCGGCTGATCTCTTCGGAACGCAGCCAGCGGCCGTCGTGCAACTGGGCAATGGCGTCCACCAGCGGCGGCGCATCGACGTCAAAGCCGTAGCCCAAAATGTGGATGGTGGCACCGCCCCAGGTGCACGACAGCTCAACGCCGTTGACCAGTTGCATGCCCAACGCCTGGGCCGCCACACGGGCCTCGTGCAGGCCTTCGAGGGTGTCGTGGTCGGTCAGGGCCAGCACTCGCACGCCTTTTTCAAAGGCACGCGCCACCAGAACTTCAGGCGCCAATGCGCCATCGGAGGCCGTGCTATGGCAGTGCAAATCAACATTCACGGGAGGGTTCAACCTTAAATTAGCCAGCGCTATCGCTGTCATGGATGTTTGTTATTATGCCGCCACATCCTGCTTCTGGCTGCCACTGTGAAACAATTCATCGACTTCATCCCGCTGCTCCTGTTTTTCATCGTCTACAAAATCGACCCACGGGTCGTCGATATCGCCGGCCATGAGCTGACGGTCGGTGGCATCTACAGCGCCACGGCCATGCTGATCGTCAGTTCCCTGGTGGTCTACGGCGCGCTGTTCATCTCCCAACGCAAACTGGAAAAAAGCCAATGGCTGACCCTGATCGCCTGCCTGGTGTTCGGGAGCCTGACCCTGGCCTTCCACAGCGAAACCTTCCTCAAATGGAAGGCGCCGGTGGTCAACTGGCTGTTCGCGCTGGCCTTTGCCGGCAGCCATTTCATCGGCGACCGCCTGCTTATCAAACGCATCATGGGCCACGCGCTGACCCTGCCGGAGCCAGTCTGGGTGCGCCTGAACCTGGCCTGGATCGCATTCTTCCTGTTCTGCGGCGCGGCCAACCTGTTCGTCGCGTTCACCTTCCAGAGCATCTGGGTCGATTTCAAGGTGTTCGGCAGCCTGGGCATGACCGTGCTGTTCCTGGTCGGCCAGGGCATCTACCTGTCGCGCCACCTGCATGACGCCGACCCCACCACGCCAAAAACCGAGGACTGACATGCTCTACGCCATCGTTGCCACCGACGTCGCCAACTCCCTGGAAAACCGCCTCGCTGCCCGCCCCGCCCACCTGGAACGGCTGCAACAGCTCAAGGCCGAAGGCCGCGTGGTACTGGCCGGGCCCAACCCGGCCGTGGACAGCAATGACCCCGGCGCCGCCGGGTTCACCGGCAGCCTGATCGTGGCCCAGTTCGATTCCCTGAGCGCGGCCCAGGCCTGGGCGGACGCCGACCCGTACATCAGCGCAGGCGTCTACGCCAGCGTTACGGTCAAACCGTTCAAGCAAGTGCTGCCGTAAAAAAACACTGGCCGATGAACCTTATGGGCTCATCGGCCTCTCAATCGCTCATTATTCTCGTTCCGCGGCCGACAACCTGCCCAACACTCGTTTGGAATCAGGAGTTCCGATGCGCTTAAGTCCGTTGTGTCTGCTGTTGGTCACGTTGTCGATCGGGGCTTACGCCCAAGCCGAACCCGGTACGGATGCGGGCAATTCAACGCCCCTGTCCCTGAGCGCCGGCGCCCAGATCACCGAGTTGCAGCAGCGTTTGAAAGAAAGCGAACGGCTGCGCGATGAGCTGAACATCCAACTGCAACGAGCCGATGGCGAGCGCGAAAGCGCCCAACTCGCCCGCCTGCGCCAAGAGAACCAGCGCCTGAAGCTGCAACTCAAAGAGTTGCAGGCCAATGCCGGCCCGCGCCTGCTGACCGATCAGCAGCAGTGGTTCGTCACGGGCGGCGGCGTAGCGCTGTTGGCGTTGCTGTGCGGTATCTTCGCCAGTGGCGGGCGTAGACAACGCCGACAATGGCTAAATTGAGTGAGTCATGAGCGACCTGTTACTGATTGACGATGACCAGGAGCTGTGCGAACTGCTGTCGAGCTGGCTCAGCCAGGAAGGCTTTGCGGTACGCGCCTGCCATGATGGCCTGAGCGCCCGCGCGGCATTGGCCGAGACCGCCCCGGCCGCCGTCGTGCTGGACGTGATGCTGCCCGACGGCAGCGGCCTGGAGTTGCTCAAGCAACTGCGCCACGACCACCCCGAGCTGCCGGTGCTGATGCTCTCGGCCCGCGGCGAACCCCTGGACCGCATCCTCGGCCTGGAACTGGGCGCCGACGACTACCTGGCCAAGCCCTGCGACCCCCGCGAACTTACCGCACGCCTGCGTGCCGTGCTGCGCCGCAGCCACCCCGCCGCCGTGTCCAGCCAGATGGAGTTGGGCGACCTATGCTTCAGCCCCGTGCGTGGCGTGGTCAACATCGACGCTCAGGAGTTCACCCTGACCCTCTCTGAAAGCCGTCTGCTCGAAGCCTTGCTCAAGCAACCGGGCGAACCGCTGGACAAACAGGAACTGGCGCAGATCGCCCTGGGCCGCAAACTGACCCTCTATGACCGCAGCCTGGACATGCACGTGAGCAACCTGCGCAAAAAAATCGGCCCCCACGCCGACGGCCGCCCGCGCATCGTCGCCCTGCGCAGCCGCGGCTACTATTACAGCCCTTGAGCGACAAGTTGGGAGCGGCAAGTAAAAGCATGACCTCTCCCTCTTTCAGCTTGAAGCTTGCCGCTTACCCCTTGCCCTCCTCTTTACCCTATCTTTACCTTGCCCTGACCGCCGCTGACCTTGATCTGCGTAATCTGCAGACATCCGGAACTGACCGGGAACGAGACAAGGAGATACACCATGCGCAAGACCCTGATCGCTCTGATGTTCGCCGCGGCCCTGCCCACCGTTGCCATGGCCATGCCTGAAGGCGCAGGCCCGATGACCGGCCATGACGGCCCGCGCCACGGCGGCCAGATGCACGGCAAAGGCCCCTACAGCGAACTGGACCTGAGCCGCGAACAGCGCCAGCAGATCGGCAAGTTGATGGGCGAGCAAATGCGCGAACGCAAGCAACTGGTCGACACCTACCTGGAAAAACTCCCGGCCGCCGAGCAAAAGGCCCTCAAGGACCAATTGGCCGCCACCCACCAGAAAACCGACACGGCGATTCGTGGCCTGCTCAAGCCTGAACAGCAGAAGCAGTTCGACGATATCCAGAAGAAGCAAACCGAGCGCCGCGCCGAATGGGCCCAGTTCAAGGCCTGGAAAGCTCAGCAAGCGCAAAAGGCGCAATAACCCGCCACCGGGTCGGCCAGCCACGTCGGCTGACCTCCCTGGCGACACAGCCCCCCAGAGCCCGATGGTCCCCGCCATCGGGCTTTCTCTGCTTGAGGACACCCCGTGCGATCACTGTTTTGGCGCATCCTTGCCAGCTTCTGGCTGGCTATTGCCCTGGTCGCAGGGTTATCCATCGCATTGGGGCACATGCTCAACCAGGACGCCTGGATTCTCAGCCGCCACCCGGGCCTGAGCACCCTGGCCCAGAAGTGGACCCAGGTTTACGAAACGCAGGGCGAGGACGCCGCCCAACGCCTGCTGGAAAACCGCAAGCGGCGCTATCGCATTGACGTTCAGGTACTCAACGAAAGCGGCGAGCCGGTGGTGCATGGCACTTTCCCGCGCCGCGCGGCGGCGTTCGAAGCCCGCCAGAATGACCACAACGACCGCAACCTACCCTGGCGGCGCCTGACCACCGAATACACCAGCCCCTCCACCGGCGACACCTACCTGCTGATCTACCGCATCGCCCACCCGGAACTCGACGCCTGGCATCGCGAAAGCCTGCTCTGGCCCCTCAGTGCCCTGGGGATTGCATTGGTGGTGCTGACGTTGTTCAGCCTGCTGGTGACCCTGTCCATCACCCGCCCCTTGAGCCGCTTGCGCGGCGCCGTGCATGACCTGGGCCAGACCACGTATCAGCAAAACAGCCTGGCGCGCCTGGCCAACCGGCGCGATGAATTCGGCGTGTTGGCCAACGACTTCAACCGCATGGGCGCACGCCTGCAAAGCCTGATCGGCAGCCAGCGCCAACTGCTGCGCGACGTATCCCATGAACTGCGCTCGCCCCTGGCACGGCTGCGCATCGCCCTGGCCCTAGCGGAGCGGGCCAGCCCCCAGGAGCGGGAAAAACTCTGGCCGCGCCTGACCCGCGAATGCGATCGCCTGGAAGCCTTAATCAGCGAAATCCTGGTTCTGGCGCGGGTCGATGCCGACAACGCCAGCGCCGAAGATATCGACCTCAGCGCCCTGCTCGCCACCCTGCAAAAAGAAGCGCAGTTCAACACCGTCGACGCCAACGTGCAGTTACAGGCGCCGTCGCCATTGCAGCTCAAGGGGTGGCCCACCATGATCGAGCGAGCTGTGGATAACTTGCTGCGCAACGCCCAGCGCTTCAACCCGGCCGGGCAACCGATCGAGATGAGCGCATGGCGCGAGGGCGAGAAAATCGTCATCAGTGTGCGCGATCACGGCCCAGGCGTGGCCGACGAGCACTTGAGCCAGTTGGGCGAGCCCTTCTACCGCGCGCCGGGGCAGACCGCGGCCGGCCATGGCCTGGGGCTGGCCATCGCACGCCGGGCGGCAGAGCGCCATGGCGGCAGCCTGGTCCTGGCCAACCACCCAGAGGGCGGCTTTGTCGCCAGCCTGGAACTGCCTCTCACACCCAAGGCCGCCGGCCAACCCTGAATGGGGCCTGCACTAAGCCCGGTGTAGGAGCGGGCCCGCCCGCGATGGGCCAGGCACAGCCACCGGCCCAACGACCGTCATCGCGAGCAGGCTCGCTCCCACGAAGGCTCCCAAGGGGTTCAGGTGTCGGAACGGCCCGACCAGGCACTGACGAATGGCGCGACGTCTACCTTGGGCGCCACACGCGGTTCGTTCTGCGGGGTGCCCAGGTACAGGAATGCGATCACTTCTTCCCCTTGCGCCAGGCCCAGGCCTTGGGCGACGTGGGGCGAGTAGCACAACTCGCCGGTACGCCACACCGCGCCAATGCCTTGGGCATAAGCCGCCAGCAGAATGCCATGGGCCGCGCAACCGGCCGCCAACAGTTGCTCGGCCTTAGGCACCTTGAAGTGCTCTTGCAGGCGCGCCACGACCACCACCACCAAAGGCGCGCGCAACGGGCCTTTGCGGGCCTTGTCCAGCACCGCTTCGGAGGCTTGGGGGTCGTTGAGCAACGCGGCCTGGGCCAGCAATTCGCCCATCTGCTCGCGGGCCGCGCCCTCGACGGTCAAAAAGCGCCACGGCCGCAATTGGCCGTGGTCCGGCGCCCGCAACGCCGCGGCAAACAGCACTTCGCGCTGGGCGGCGCTGGGCGCCGGGTCGAGCAGGCGCGGTACGGAAACACGGTTGAGCAAAGCGTCGAGAGCCTGCATCGGCCACCTCCTGAGAAAAATGTGCCGCCATTCTAGCGGCAACGCCGCGCAAGGTGCCGGTTTACATGCCTCGCCCCGCAGGTAGAATGGCGCCCTTGCCCACCAGCCCGAGCCCACTTCATGGCGTTGCCGACCCTACGCATCATCGGTTTCATTATCGGCATCTTCCTGATTACCCTGGCCGTCGCCATGGTCGTGCCCATGGCGACACTGGTGTTCTTCGAGCGCACCCGCGAACTGCCCTCGTTCCTGTGGGCCAGCCTGATTACCTTCCTCGCCGGCCTGGCGCTGGTGATCCCCGGGCGCCCCGAGCATGTGCACCTGCGCCCGCGGGACATGTACCTGCTGACGGTGAGCAGTTGGGTGGTGGTGTGTGTGTTCGCCGCGCTGCCGTTCCTGCTGACCCAGCACATCAGCTACACCGACTCCTTCTTCGAGAGCATGTCCGGCATCACCGCCACCGGCGCCACCGTGCTCAGCGGCCTGGACGACATGTCGCCGGGCATCCTGATCTGGCGCTCGCTGCTGCACTGGTTGGGCGGCATCGGCTTTATCGGCATGGCGGTGGCGATCCTGCCGCTGCTGCGCATCGGCGGCATGCGCCTGTTCCAGACCGAGTCCTCGGACCGCTCGGAGAAGGTCATGCCGCGCTCGCACATGGTGGCGCGGCTGATCGTTGCCACCTACGTGGGCATCACCATCCTCGGCAGCCTGGCGTTCTGGTGGGCGGGGATGAGCCTGTTCGACGCGATCAACCACGCGATGTCGGCGATTTCCACGGGCGGGTTTTCCACCTCCGACCAGTCCCTGGCCAAGTGGAGCCAACCGGCGGTGCACTGGGTGGCGATTGTGGTGATGATCCTCGGCAGCCTGCCCTTCACCCTGTACGTGGCCACCCTGCGCGGCCATCGCCGGGCGCTTATCAAGGACCAACAGGTGCAGGGCCTGCTGGCACTGCTGCTGGCTACTTGGTTGGTGCTCGGCACCTGGTACTGGTGGACCACCCAACTGCATTGGCTCGACGCCCTGCGCCACGTGGCGCTGAACGTAACCTCGGTGGTTACCACCACCGGTTTCGCCCTGGGCGACTACAGCCTGTGGGGCAATTTCTCACTGATGTTGTTCTTCTACCTGGGCTTCATCGGCGGCTGTTCGGGATCGACGGCCGGCGGGATCAAGATTTTCCGCTTCCAGGTGGCCTACATCCTGCTCAAGGCCAACTTGAATCAACTGATTCATCCACGGGCGGTCATCAAGCAGAAGTACAACGGCCATCGCCTCGACGAAGAGATCGTGCGTTCGATCCTGACCTTCTCGTTCTTCTTCGCCATCACCATCTGCGTGATCGCCCTGGCCCTTTCGCTGCTGGGCGTGGACTGGATGACCGCCCTGACCGGCGCTGCCAGCACCGTGTCCGGCGTAGGCCCGGGCCTGGGCGAGACCATCGGCCCGGCGGGCAACTTCGCCACCTTGCCGGACGCCGCCAAGTGGATCCTATCCCTGGGCATGCTGCTGGGCCGGTTAGAGATCATCACGGTGTTCGTGCTGTGTATTCCGGCGTTCTGGCGTCATTGATCGCCTCGGGCGTGCCTGTCAACCGCGCCCGGTACTCGCCGGGCGTGACGTCGAACCAACGCCTGAACGCTCTAAAGAAGTTACTCGGGTCGGCAAAGCCCAACAGGTAGGCAATTTCCAGCAAAGTCATGCGCGGCTGCGCCAGGTACTGCTCGGCCAGTTCACGGCGGGTATCGTCGAGCAACGTCTGGAAACTGGTGCCCTCCTCCTGCAAACGCCGCTGCAAAGTGCGCTGGGACAGATGCAGCGTCTGCGCCACCGCGTCGCGCTTGGGCTCGCCTTGGGGCAGCAAGCGGCACAGCACCTGACGGGCCTTGTGGGTCACCCGGCTCTCGGAAAACCGCGCCAGGTATTCCCCGGCAAAACGGTCGTGGAGCAGGGCCATGGCCTCGTTGGCGGTGGGCAGCGGCGCTTCCATGTCGGCGCGCTCGAAAATCAGCGCGTCGTAAGGCGCGTTGAACACCAGCGGCGCATGGAAGGCTTGTTTGTAAGGCTCTTGGTTCAGCGGCTGGTCGCCTTGCAGCATGACCTTACGCGGTTGCAGGCTGCGCCCGGTCAACCAACCGCACAGCGCCAGGGCACAGGCCAGCGAGGCTTCGGCGCTTTGCCGGGTCGGCGGCAGGTGATCGCCGTGCACCGTCAGAATCAGGGCATAGCCTTCGGGTAAAAGTCGGAAGCTCAAGTCGGCGCTTTCGGCAATGATTCGCTGGTACCGCACCAAACGCTGAAAGCCTTCGGCCAGGGTTTGGCTGGACATCAATGCATAGCCGGCCACATGAAAAGACGCCGGGCGCACCACCTTGCCCATGTTCAAGCCGATCGCCGGGTTGCCCGACAACTCCACCGCCCGCTGCCACAGGCGCGTCATCGAGTCCTGGGGAAAGCGCGCGTCCGGGTCGTCCAGCGCGGCGTAATCGAGCCCCAATTGCTTGAAGAGCACACGACAATCCAGGCCGTCCATTTCCAGCGCTTTGACAATTCCCATCGCCCAGCTTGCAGAGGTCGTTCGTTCACTCATGGTGTTTGCTTAACTTATGACAGGTGAACCGCCGGATGCGGCGGATTTGCAAGGATACTAAAGTGGCGCCCATTGTCACTGGCCACAGCCCCCGATGACTCTAGACTCATTCAGGCTACCCGCCGAGCATCTGGCAATCAGAACAATAACCGCAGAGACGCCGACCGTGGAAAACACCAAGCATTTCAATAGCTTCAAGGATTTTTACCCGTACTACCTCAGGGAGCACGGCAACAGCACCTGCCGGCGCCTGCATTTTATCGGCACCACCCTGGTGATCGTGATTCTGGCGTTTGTCATCGGCAAGGGTGCCTGGCCCTGGCTGCTGGCCGTGCCGGTGGCGGGGTACGGCTTTGCCTGGGTCGGCCATTTTTTCTTCGAGAAGAACCGCCCCGCCACCTTTCAGCACCCGTTCTACAGCCTGCTGGGGGATTTCGTGATGTACCGCGACATGATCCTGGGCAAGGTGCCTTTCTAGCTCGGCTGGGCTTCTTCCAGCGCTTGGGCCAGCAACTGCGCCGCCCGGGCCTGGGCGTCGGCGAGGCGGAACAATTCAATCGAGCCGTCCCAGTGTTCGATCAACGCCGTGCAGGACTCCACCCAATCCCCGCAATTGAGGTAATCCACCTCGCCGACCTTACGCATCTCGGCATGGTGGATGTGCCCGCACACCACCCCGTGCAGGCCCCGTTTGGTGCATTCGTGGGCGATGGCTTCTTCGAAGTCACTGATAAAACTGACAGCCGTTTTCACCTTGTGCTTGAGGTACGCCGACAGCGACCAGTAGCCGTAGCCATAGTGGGCGCGCCAATGGTTGAGCCAGCGGTTGAGGGTCAGGGTGAATTCGTAGGCCGAGTCGCCCAAAAACGCCAGCCAGCGGTGATAGCGGGTAATCACGTCGAACTGATCGCCGTGGATCACCAGCAAGTGGCGCCCGTCGGCGGTCACGTGCACCGCCTCATCCACCAACTGGATGTTGCCCAGGATCAGCTTGGAATAGCGGCGCAGAAATTCGTCGTGGTTGCCGGTGACGTAGATCACTTCGGTGCCGCGCTTGCTCATGGTCAGCAGGCGGCGGATCACGTTAGTGTGGGCCTGGGGCCAGTACATGCCGCTGCGCAGTTTCCAGCCGTCGATAATGTCGCCCACCAGGTACACCCGGTCGGCGTGGTAGCCCTTGAGGAATTGCGACAGGTGCTCGGCCTGGCAATCGCGGGTACCCAGGTGCACATCGGAGATCCACAGGGTGCGCACCCGCTGTTTACGGCTGGGTCTGGCACGTTCGGCACTGGTCATGGGCAGGCTCCGGGCTAGTTTTCGCGAGCTTGCACCCGGGCGGTGAAGCGCCCATGACAGAAATGCGGCACGGCGATGACAGCGCGCCATGGCCTTAACCCCTGGCCAAAAAAACCCGCAATGGCGACAGACGGCAACGGTGCGAGGCTCTAGAATGGCCGCCCTGTCGCTCCGCCCCCGGTAAGGATTGCAATGACGCCGCGTACCGCCCTTGGCGCCCTGCACATTGGCGCACTGATGTTCGGCCTGACCGGCGTGCTGGGCAAACTCGCCGCCGCCTCCCCCGCCGTCATCACCTTTGGCCGGGCCGCGTTTGCCGTGGCGGCCCTGGCCTGCTTCGCCAGTTTCGCCCGCCAGACCCGCTGGCATCGGCTCACCCTGGCCGACGGCTTGCGCCTGGCCCTCGGTGGCCTGCTGCTGGCCGGGCACTGGGTGAGTTTTTTCATTGCCGTGAAGGTGGCCGGCGTGGCGATTGCAACCTTAGGCTTTGCCAGTTTCCCGGCTTTTACTGTGCTGCTTGAAGGGCTGATTTTCCGCGAGCGGATCCGCGCCAATGAACTGTTCCTGGTGCTGGCAGTGAGCGTGGGCCTGGTGCTGGTCACCCCGGCCTTTGACCTTGCCAGCGAAGCCACTGCCGGGTTGCTCTGGGCCGTGGCTTCGGGCCTGCTGTTCGCCCTGCTGTCGCTGACCAACCGCGCCGGCTCCGGCAAGGTGCCGGCGGTGCAGGCCGCACTGTGGCAAAACCTGGTGGTCGCCCTGTGCCTGCTGCCCTTCGCCGCGCCTCAGTTGCCCCAGGTGCGTGCACTTGACTGGCTGTGGATCGGTCTGCTCGGAGTTTTTTGCACAGGGCTGGCCCATAGCCTGTTCGTCGCCAGCCTCACGGTGGTCAAGGCGCGCACCGCGGCCGTAGTGTTCGCCATGGAGCCGGTGTACGGCATCACCGTGGCCTGGCTGCTGTTTGGCGAAAATCCCACCCTGCGCATGCTGATCGGCGGCGCGGTGATCGTAGTCGCTATCGTCATTTCCAGCCGCCAAAGCGCCGCAGGGCCGGGCAAACGCGGGGCCGCCGCCACCTGATTGGCGCAGGCACTTTGCTATACCTATACTCCAGGCATCCGCAACAGTTCGCCGTCGTTCTCCGGATACCGACAGCTCGATACAGCGGCGCCACCCCTTGAAGTAGCTGGATGCGAGTCGTCCTCCATCAACGCTCTACAAGGGGTTTTCTATGGATATCGTCAGCCTGATTATTCAGATCATCAGCGGTGTGATCGGCGGCAACGTGGCCGGCATGAGCAAACAAGGCATGGGCCCGGCGCTCAACTCCGTCGTCGGCGGCGTGGGCGGTGTGGTGCTGGGGCAGATCCTGGCCGCCATCACCGGCGAGCCTACGGCGGCCACCGCCGGCGGCGCGCTGGACCTACCCGCCATCATCAGCAGCATCGCCGGCGGCGGTATCGGCGGCGCGGTGCTGACCTTCGTCGTGGGCCTTATCAAGTCCAAACTCGCGCCCAAGTAAAGGTGCGCGGCACGGCCAGCCAAGGCCCTGCCGCGCCCCCTTCAGACCTTGGCTTCGTTGTGCCCCAGGTCGCGTTCGGGGTCGATCTGGTCGCGCAGCCGTTGCTTGAGCACCTGAGCCTGCGGGAACCCGCCATCCACCTTGCGCTCCCAGATCTGCACGCCATCGCACTGGATGTGAAACACCCCGCCCGTGCCCGGCACCAGGGATACCATTCCCAGGTCGTCGCCAAAGGTGCTGAGCAACTCCTGGGCCAGCCATGCAGCGCGCAGCAGCCATTGGCATTGGGTGCAGTAAGTAATGACGATGTGCGGTTTTTGGGCGCTCATGTTCGAGAAGTCTCCTGGACGCGATGGGCCGCTATAATAGCCGCCTTTTTTCGCCCAGCCCGAGTCCCGTGATGCGCCGTCTGCTGTCTTGCCTGTTCTTGTGCCTATTGCCCGTGATCCTGCACGCCGGCGAAGCGCCGCGGCCCAAAGTCGGCCTGGTGCTGTCCGGCGGTGCCGCCCGCGGGTTGGCCCACATCGGCGTGCTCAAGGCCCTGGAAGAGCAAGGCATCAAGATCGACGCCATTGCCGGCACCAGCATGGGCGCGGTGATCGGCGGGCTCTACGCCTCCGGCTACAAGATCGACGAGCTGGAAAAACTGGCCCTCAACATCGACTGGCAACAGGCCCTGTCCGACGCCCCGCCGCGTGAGGACGTGCCGTTTCGCCGCAAGCAAGATGACCGCGACTTCCTGGTCAAACAAAAACTCAGTTTCCGCGACGACGGCAGCCTGGGCCTGCCCCTGGGGGTGATCCAGGGCCAGAACCTGGCGCTGCTGCTCGAAAGCATGCTCGCCCACGCCAGCGACACCCGGGACTTCGACAAACTGCCGATCCCCTTCCGCGCCGTAGCCACCGACATCGCCAGCGGCGAAAAAGTGGTGTTCCGCAAAGGCCATTTACCCCAGGTGATCCGCGCCAGCATGTCGATCCCGGCTGTATTCGCTCCGGTGGAGCTGGACGGGCGGCTGCTGGTGGACGGCGGCATGACCGACAACATTCCCCTGGACGTCGCCCGGGAGATGGGCGTGGACCTGGCCATCGTCGTCGACATCGGCACCCCGCTGCGCAGCCGCAAACAGCTGGCCACGGTGGTGGATGTACTCAACCAGTCGATCACCCTGATGACCCGGCGCAACTCCGAGGAACAACTGGCCGCCCTACGCCCCGAGGACGTACTGATCCAGCCGTCACTGGCCAGTTTCGGCGTCACCGACTTCGGCCGTGCCCAGGACATGATCGACGCCGGCTACCGCGCCACGCGCATTCTCGACGCACGCCTGGCCGGCCTGCGGCCCAAGGAAGGCATGGACGCCGAATTGGTGGCCGCACGCACGCCGAGCCAGCGCACGCCGGTCATCACCGCGATCAAGATCGAAAACGATTCCAAGGTCGGCGACGACGTGATCCGCTACTACATCCGCCAGCAGCTTGGCCAACCCCTGGACCTGGGGCGCCTGCAAAGCGACATGGGCACCCTGTACGGCCTCGATTACTTCGAGCAGGTGCAATACCGTGTGGCGCACAAGGGCAAGCAACAGACCCTGGTCATCAGCGCCCGGGGCAAGCGCAGCGGCACCGACTACCTGCGCCTGGGCATCAACCTGTCCGATGACATGCGTGGCGACAGCGCCTACAACATCGGCGCCAGCTACCGCGTCAACGGCATCAACCGCCTCGGCGCCGAATGGCTGACCCGGGTGCAGATCGGCAACGAACAGGAACTGTACAGCGAGTTCTACCAGCCGCTGGACGTGGGCTCGCGCTACTTCGTCGCGCCCTATGCCGGTATGGAATCGCGCAACGTCGACGCGGTACTCGACAACGACCCCATCGCCCAATATCGCCTCGAGCGCTACGGCTTTGGCCTGAACCTGGGCCGCCAGATCGGCAACAACGGCGAACTGCGCTTTGGCGTCGGCGAAACCTGGGGCAAGGCAGACGTGCGCATCGGCGACCACGACCAACCTAGCGAGGACTTCACTGAAGCCTTCTACGAACTCAAGTATTCCTACGACTCGCTGGACAACGTCTACTTCCCCCATGCGGGCAAGGATGTGGGCGTGGCCTTTCGCCAATACGAGCCGGAACTGGGCTCGGACCAGCGTTATCGCCAATGGGAAATCAAGTTCGACAAAGCCCTGAGCAGCGGGCCGAACACCTTCATCCTCGGCGGGCGCTACGGGCGCACCCTGGATGACGCCGAGGTGGTGATTTCCAGCTTCCAGTTGGGCGGTGCGCGGCAGTTGTCGGGCTTTCGCCAGGACGCGCTATCGGGGCAGAACATCAGCCTCGCCCGCGCCGTCTACTACCGACGCCTCACACCCAGGGCCTACCTGCCCCTGGACTTCCCGCTGTACCTGGGCGCGTCCCTGGAACGGGGCCGAGCGTGGAACAACGACAACGAGTTCGACAGCGGCTACATCAATGCTGCCAGTGTTTTCCTGGGTTTCGATACGCCGCTGGGGCCGTTGAATTTCAGTTATGGCTTTAACGATGATGACCAGCAAGCCCTCTACTTGAACCTGGGGCAAACGTTCTAGGCGCTGTACTGCCGCAATCTTCCCCACTCCATAGCCGTGCCCCCCTCGCCGCGTGACCTGCGGCGAGGCACTACCCCCGCGAGCGTTTTCCAGGAATCGCCGCCGACCGTAAACCCGAACAGCCTCCCTAATTTCAGTTGGCTATGTTTGCGCTCGCCCGGGAATGGGACACCGAAAACACATCCCCCACATATAGGCCACACACCTCTGAATAAAATCTACGAAACAACCTACAAATTCTGAAGATGCTTACTGTAGGCCAGATCATTTTCCTCATACAGAATCCCCTCACCCATTAACACCATGACTTGCGCATAAAACTAATGAGCACTTATCGCGCACAAGTATCCGCGCAAGCGACATCTATTTACTAACGATCGGGGATCAAAGCATGAGTAAACCGCAGTACTCACGCGTGCATAAATTTCTGCACTGGCTGTCGGCCGCGGTGATTATCTGGGCGCTTACAAGTGGCTTTTATGTATCGCTATTCAATGTCTCGGCGACATTAAAAGAATGGGTGTCATTTATTAACATTTCACTGACAACGGTGTATTTGCCTTTTTTCATTGCCAGGCTATATGCGACGCAGGCCTATTATCGCCAGATGAAAGGCTTGCACCGAAAATTTGCCGATTATCTGGCATCGAGTATCCACATGCTGATTCATTTCACCACCGCCACAGTAATGCTGACGGGGTTCTTAATGATGGATCAGGCGATCAACGTCTTTGGACTATTCCAGGTTCCTCACCCCTTGAAAGACCGGGTACTCATCACTCAGTTTTTTACCCTGCATATTTGGGCCTGTGGGTTACTGGCACTGCTGGTTCTATTGCACATCGCCGCTGTGATTAAGCACGAAATGTGCGGCAAACCCGTTCTCGAGCGAATGCGCTTTCGCTGAGGTGATACGGCTGCGTGCGTACCGCCTCCAGGACAAGAGCTCGCGCTCACATAACCTCAGGATTTTTCCAGGTTGCCCAGGATATGGCCGTGCACGCGCATGCACACGGCCAGGTCTTCTTCGTTGACGCCCACAAACAGCTCGTGGCGCAACGCGGTGGCGATGGTTTCAATCTGCTCGATCAGGGGGCGTGCGCTGGCGCAGAGGACAATCTTCTTGGCACGGCGGTCTTCTACCACTGCCTGACGCTGCACCAGGCCCTGGCTTTCCAGGCTGTCGAGCAGCCGCGCCAGGGTCGGCCCTTCAACACCCACGCTCTGCGCCAACTCGCGCTGGGTGGGCGCTTCCTCGAAACGCGCCAAGTGCAGTAGCACCAGCCAACGGGCCTGGGACAGCCCCAGGCCCGCGAGGCGGCGGTCCAACTCGGCGCGCCAGCCCCGGGACATCTGCGCCAACTGCATGCCAAAACGGTGTTGATCGGTTAACGGCATAGAACACTCATGATCTGACTGAAATTAATAGAAACTAATAATTAGTCAGCTAAGCATGCCCTCCGAGCCGAGGCAAGGTCGGGTATGTACTGAATCGTTACATCTTGGTTATAAGGTGTTTTAAACCTCGAACTCCGACTGCAACGCGGCCCGCACGCAGTACAGCACGCCCTCTGGCACGCGCCCGGCAAACAGCGCCATCACCTCGGCCGCGGGGGGCAGCTCGCCCTCGCCGTCGAGGAAAGCGTCCTGGATTTCCCCCAGCAGGTCTTCCGGCAGATCCAGCGCTTGCTCCAGGCTCAACTGCTGCTTGCCGATGGCCTCGGCCAGCAAGGTGTAGACGTTTTTCTCCGAGCACTGCAATTGCCCGGCGATCTGGGTCGGCGTCATCCCGGCGCGGGCCAGGGTGATGAGTTCGTGGCGAATGTCGGCGACCACCGCAGGCGCCTCGGCCGCGCCGCCCAGCACTTGCAGGAAGGCTTCGCCATAACGCTCCAGCTTGCGTGCGCCGACACCGCTGACCCGGGCCATGTCCGCCAGGGAGGTGGGCTGGCTGCGCAGCATTTCTAGCAGGGTCGAGTCCGGGAAGATGACATAGGGCGGCACGCCATGCTCCTCGGCCAGTTTGCGCCGCAGGGCGCGCAACGCCTCCCATTGCTCGCGCTCTTCGCCGCGCACCAGTTGGCTGGCCTGGCTGGTGCTGGTCTTGGTGGTGGTTTGCGGCTTGAGGTCGCGGCGCAGTTCCAGGGTCACTTCGCCCTTGAGCAGGGGCCGGCAACTGTCGCTCAAGCGCAAGCCGCCGTAGCCTTCTAGGTCGATATCCGCCAGACCACGCGCCACCAACTGCCGGAACAATGACCGCCATTCACCTTCGCTGCGGGCCTTGCCGACGCCATACACCGATAGATGCTGATGGCCGAAACTGCGGACTTTTTCGTTGTCCTTGCCCAGCAGCACGTCCACCAAGTGGCCGACGCCATAGCGCTGGCCGGTGCGGTAGATCGCGGAAAGGGCTTGGCGCGCCGGCTCGGTAGCGTCCCAGGTCTGTACCCCATCGACACAGTTATCGCAGTGCCCGCAGGGTTGCGGCATGTCTTCGTCGAAGTACGCCAGCAACGTCTGACGGCGGCAGCGGGTTTCCTCGCACAGGGCCAGCATGGCGTCGAGCTTGTGCTGCTCCAAGCGCTTGTGGCGTTCGTCGCCTTCGGAGTTTTGCAGCATCTGCTTGAGCATCACCACGTCTTGCAGGCCGTAGACCATCCAGGCATCTGCCGGCAAGCCATCACGGCCGGCCCGGCCGGTTTCCTGGTAGTACGCCTCCAAGGACTTGGGCAGGTCCATGTGGGCGACGAAGCGCACGTTGGATTTGTCGATGCCCATGCCGAAGGCGATGGTGGCGACCATGATGAGGCCTTCTTCATTGAGAAAGCGCTTCTGGTTCGCCGCCCGGGTTTCGCTGGGCAGCCCGGCATGATAAGGCAACGCCGGAAAGCCCTGGTCGCAGAGGAAGGCCGCCACTTCGTCGACTTTCTTGCGCGATAGGCAGTAAACGATGCCGGCGTCGCTGCGCCGCTCGCCGAGGAACGCGAGCAACTGCTTGCGCGCCTGCTCCTTGGGCACGATGCGGTAGAAAATGTTCGGCCGGTCGAAGCTCGACAGAAAACGCTCGGCGTTTTGCAGGTGCAGGCGCGTGACAATTTCTTCACGGGTGCGCTTGTCGGCGGTGGCGGTCAGGGCGATGCGCGGCACGTTGGGGAACAACTCGGCCAACTGCCCCAATTGCAGGTATTCGGGGCGGAAGTCGTGGCCCCATTGCGACACGCAGTGGGCTTCGTCGATGGCAAACAGGGCGATATCGAGGTTCTGCAGGAACGCCAGCATCCGCGGCTGCACCAGGCGCTCGGGGGCCAGGTAGAGCATTTTCACTTCGCCACGGCGGATGCGCGCCGCCAGCTCGCGCTGCTGCTCGGCGCTCAGGGTCGAGTTCAGGGCGGCGGCGGCCACACCCAGTTCTTCGAGGGTCGCCACCTGGTCGTCCATCAACGCGATCAGCGGCGAAACCACCACCGCCAGGCCTTCGCGCAACAGCGCCGGCACTTGGAAGCACAGCGACTTGCCGCCGCCGGTGGGCATCAGCACCAACGCATCGCCACCACTGGCCACGCGCTCAATGATTGCACCCTGGCGACCGCGAAAACTGTCGTAGCCGAAGATGTCCTTGAGGACGCGTTGAGCCTGTTCGAGCATGAAAAACTCCAAATATCGCCGAATATCCCTGGGGCAGGCTGGCTCAAAACGAGCGATTCTTCCTGGGCCAATCGGTAAGCGGACGTGTCCGCCCCCCTCAACCACACCCGCAGGGCATTGCAAAACGCGGCAGTATACCCGAGCGCTCCCAGGCGCAGGGCGCCGCCTGCGAATAGGCGCCCGCAGGCATTACCGGGCAAATCGGCGCGGCGGCTGGCCTGGGGCCGCAAGAAGGCCTAGAATTCAGCATCGTTTATTCCCCAAGGTAGCCCTTAATGTCCTTCGCTGAGCAACTAACCCGCCTGCAAGTCTTCCTCGACGCCGACGAGCTGCATGACGAGGCGCTGGACTACGTGGCCGCCCACGGCTATCTGACCGCCCTGTCGATCTGTGCCGAAGAAGTGCCGGACCGTGAATGGATCGACGCCCTGTTCTCCGAAGAACCGCACTACGCCGACGACGCCGAGCGCGAAATGATCGAAGCCACGCTGATCCAGCTCAAGGCCCACATCGCCCGCCAACTGGCCGCCGACGAAGAGTTCGAGCTGCCGTGCGACCTGGACCTGGGCGACGATCCGGACGACTCCGAACTGCGCGGCTGGTGCATCGGGTTCATGGAAGGCGTGTTCCTGCGTGAAGAAGCCTGGTTCGAGACCGCCGAAGACGAAGTCAGCGAAATGCTCCTGCCGATCATGGTCGGTTCTGGCCTGTTCGATGAGCAGCCAGAGTTCTCCGACATCGCCAGCGATGCCAACCTGATGGACGACATGATCGTGCAGATCCCCGAGGCGCTGACCGCGCTGTACCTGTTGTGCCAGGCCCCGGACGAAAAACCGGCGATCCTCAAGCCCCGCCACCACTAAGGTCGTGCCTGTGGCGCCCACGCCCATAGGCGACCGCTCCCTGCTCGTGCGCTACGTTCTGCTGACCATCGGTTGGCTGAGCGTGGTGCTGGGGGTGGTCGGGATCTTCCTGCCAGTCCTGCCGACCACCCCGTTCCTGCTGCTCGCCGCCGGTTGTTTCGCCCGTAGTTCCCCGCGCTTCTACCAATGGCTGGTGGAACACCCGCGCCTGGGCCCGTGGATCCGCGACTACCTCGATGGCAACGGCATCCCGCTCAAGGGCAAGGTCTACGCCATTGGCCTGATGTGGCTGAGCATCGGCCTGTCCTGCTACCTGGTACCGCTGCCCTGGGCGCGTGCTTTCATGCTGACCAGCGCAGTGCTGGTGAGCCTCTACATCCTGCGCCAGAAAACCCTGCAACGGCCCTGAGCCACCCGACGACCTGCCCTCGCTTCGCCTGCATAACGCCTAGACTTCAGGCATCTGCAGGCGAGCAGCTCGATATGGTCCGAAGTGCGCGTAGTCCAGGATGGTCAGCGCCCCGACTTGGGCTCGGTGCCTGGCTGTGGGTGGTGATTTGGCTGCTGGCCAGCGCCAGTGTGGCGGCCACCTGGGATTTTTCGCGCATTCTCGAGACCGCCCAGCAACGCTACGGCAGCCTGGGCACCGGCAAGGCCCGGATCGAAGCCTGGAGCCGCCTGCTGCAAGGCGAGGCCGGGCAAGCGGAGCGCGAACAACTGAACGCGGTCAACCGCTTCTTCAACCGGCAATTGACCTTCCAGGACGACCGCCGCATCTGGCGTCAGACCGACTACTGGGCCACCCCCGTGCAAGCCCTGCTAAAGGGCGCCGGCGACTGCGAGGACTACGCCCTGGCCAAGTACTTCAGCCTGCGCAAACTGGGGGTAGCCAGCGACAAGCTGCGCATCACCTACGTCAAGGCCCTGACCCAAAACCAGGCGCACATGGTGCTCACCTACTACCCCAACCCCACCGCCGACCCCCTGGTGCTGGACAACCTGATCGGCGAGATCCGCCCCGCCTCCCAACGCAAGGATCTGCTACCGGTTTACGCCTTCAATGCCGAAGGCCTGTACCTGCCCGGCGCCAATGGCGGCAAGCGCAGCAGCGACTCGAAGAAGCTCTCGCGCTGGCAGGATGTGCTGCAAAAAATGCAGGCCGAAGGCTTCGCCGTGGGCGATGGCTGACCGCACGAAAAGGAGCGCCGCATGTCTCTACTCAAGCAACTCTTCCTGGCCATTTGCCTGTTCTTGCTGGTGGCCTTTAGCGGCAGTTTTTTTGTCAGCCTGGAAGCGTCCCGCGGGCAGATGCTCAGCCAGTTGCGCGCCCACGCCCAAGACGCGGCCACCGCCCTGGGGCTGACCCTGACCCGGGAAATCGACGACCCGGCCATGACCGAATTGCTGGTCAGTTCGATCTTCGACAGCGGCTATTTCACCAGCATCCGCGTAGTCAACATCGCCGACAACGCAGTACTGGCCGAGCGCAGCACAGCGGCCAGCGCCGAAGGCGTGCCGGCCTGGTTCGTCAACCTGGTCGGCCTGCGCCCGCAAGGGGGCGATGCACTGGTGATGCGCGGTTGGGAGCAAGCGGCGCGGGTGGAGGTGCTGAGCAACCCGCAATTCGCCCTGGCGCGCCTGTGGGACAGCGCCCTGGGTAGCCTGGCCTGGCTGCTGGCCTGTGGCCTGCTTAGCGCGGCGTTCGGCGGCTGGTTGTTGCGCAAACAGCTACAGCCGCTGGACAACATGGTCAAACAGGCCCAAGCCATCAGCAAACGCGAGTTCCTCAGCCTGCCCCAGTTGCCGCGCACCCCGGAGCTCAAGCGCGTGGTGCTGGCGATGAACCAGATGGTGGAAAAACTCAAGGCCCTGTTCGCCGAAGAAGCGGCGCGCAGCGAAGCCCTGCGGGCCGAGTCTTATCAGGATCGCCTGACTGGGCTGGCCAACCGCCGCTTGCTCGACGAGCAACTCGCCGACCAATTGCTGGTGACCGAACAAAGCCGCGCCGGCCACTTGCTGCTGCTGCGGGTCAATGACCTGGCCGGGCTCAACCAGCGCCTGGGCGGGCAGCGCACCGATGCCTTGATAAGCAGCATCGGCCAGGTGCTCAAGCGTTTGCTCGAACAACCCGAGCGCCGCCACTGGTTGGCGGCGCGCAATCGCGGCGGCGAGTTCAGCCTGCTCGCCCCGGGCCTGGACAGCCGCGACGCCGCACGCCTGGCCGGCGAACTCAGCGCCACCCTGGAAAACCTGCGCCTGACCGGCGCCAGTGATTGCACCCCGGTGGCCCACCTGGGCGTGGTCGCCTACCAACCCGGCGACACCGCGCCAACGGTGCTACTGCACCTGGACCAAGCCCTGGCCCAGGCCCAGCAGCAACCGCAAAAACCCTGGGCGCACCTGGAGCACTTCCATGGCGCCCCAGGCCAGGCCCCGCAGGACTGGCGCACCTGGATCGACGAAGCCCTCACCCAGGGCAAGATGCAGCTGTACTTCCAACCGGTGGTCGAATGCGCCGACACCAGCCAAGTGCTGCACCACAAAGTCCTTGCGCGCCTGCTCGCCCCCCAAGGCGAAGCCATCGCCGCCGGGCAGTTCCTGCCCTGGATCGAACGCCTGGGCTGGTCGTCGCGCCTGGACCTGGCGATGCTGCGGCACACCCTCGACTACCTGGCAGAACACCCCTGGCCCCTGGCCTTGAGCTTGAGCGGCAGTACCCTGCGCGACAGTGCCTCGCTGCGCAGCGTGCTGGACCTGCTCCAGGCCCAGCCCGAGCTCGCGCCGCTGCTGACCCTGGAAATCGACGAGCGCCAACTGCCGCCCCCGGGCGAGTTGCAAGCCTTGAGCAAAAGCCTGCAAGCCACCGGCTACGCCATCGGCCTGCAGCACTTTGGCGGCAGCTTCAGCCAGATTGGCAACCTCACCCAACTGGGCCTGGCATACCTGAAAATCGACGGCAGCTACCTGCGCGGCATTGACCAACACAGCGACAAACGCCTGTTCATCGAGGCGATTTTCCGCGCCACCAACAGCATCGACCTGCCCCTGATCGCAGAAATGGTCGAAACCCAGGGCGAACTGGACGCCATCAAATCCCTGGGCCTGTTCGGCGTCATGGGCCGCCTCATCGGCCCGCCCGAACCCATGTAGGCAACGCTTGCTCCAACAAAGAAAGCAAAAAAAACCCGCCACCCTTGGCTGAGGATGGCGGGTTTTTGGTGCTTGCTCCCTTACACCGTATCGACCTTCAACGAGTGGTCGTTGAGCATGCCGTTGATGATGGTCGCGGTGTCCGCCCCGGCGGCAATCACCCCGCCCGCCCCCGGCGTGACCCCGTACTGGGTGGCCAGGTTGACGCCGGCCAGGTCGATGGTCTGGGTGGTCGCTGCCCCCGCCGCCGCGCTGACGTCGATGGTGGTGCCCGCCGCCGTGACCTTGAAGTGCAAGTAGTCATCCAGGGAGGCCGCCGTGGCGTTTTCCCCTTGCAGCAACTGGGACAGGTCGAGCTTGTCGGTGCCCGGCGTGAAGTCCGTGACCACATCGTGCCCGGTGTTGCCCGCACCCCACTGGAAGGTGTCGCTGCCCGTGCCGCCGGTCAGGGTGTTGTCGCCCGGGCCGCCGATCAGGAAGTCGTCACCGCCACCGCCGTTGAGGATGTCGTTGCCCAAGCCGCCGGTGATGACGTTGGCGTTGTTGTCGCCGGTCAGGGTGTCGTTGTAGTTGGAGCCGATCAGGTTCTCGATGCCACTCAGAATGTCCGTGCCCGCCCCGCCGGTGATCTGCCCACCGCCCTCCAGCAGGCTGACGTTTACCGCCGAAGTGGCGTGGGCGTAGCTGACGGTGTCGTTGCCACTGCCGCCGATCAAGGTGTCGTTGCCGATGCCGCTGAACAGCAGGTCGTTGCCATCGCCGCCATTGAGGGTGTTGTTGCCCGAGCCCGCGGTGAGTACGTCGTTGCCGGCGCCGCCGTTGAGGGTGTTGTCGCCTTCGCCGGCCACCAGCACATCGTTGCCACTGGTGCCGGTCAGGGTGAGGCCGTCCTGGTAGTGGATGTTTACCGCGGCGCTGTCGCTGCCGCCGTGGTTGTCATTGACCGTGTAGCTGGCGTTGACGTCCGGGGTGATGGGGGACGTGGCGGTGTAATCGATGGACAGGCTCAGGGTGTAGGTTTCCGAGCCCGTGTCGCCGCCGGGGGTGTCGGCCACGTTAACCACACGGATGCGATACACGTCATTGGCCCCCGTGGCCGCCGGGATCAAATCGCCGCTGTTGATAAGCACGAAAGCCCCACCGTTGATCGAGTACGCCAGTGTTACCTGGCCTGCCCCCAGGTTATGGGAGGCCTTGAGCACCTCGCCCTGCTTGAGGTTGACGGTAACCAAGTCCTCGTCGTTGGCGTTGTTGGCGTTGACCGCGCCCAAGAAGGCACTGATGGCCAGCGCCGCCGTCATGGTGCCCGGGGTGCGCGCGAAGTTGGTGCGCACGTTCGCCAGGTTTTGGTTGCCCGAGTTGTTTTGGGTCCCGGCGAAACTCACCGAACCGGTGCCCGAGAAGTCCGCCCCTCGGGCGATCCACCCCGTGGCGAAGCTGGTGGTGGACGGCGTCAACGGGTCGCCATTGGCGTCGCTGTCGTTAGCCAGCAGTACATCGCCGGGGATCACGATAGTGCTAGAGGCCACGTTGGTGATGATGTTGTCGTCACCGGCCACGGGCGCCGCGTTGGGGTTGACCTTGATGGTTAGGGTGGAACCGGCCAGGTCGCCGTCGTTGTCGCTCACCGTGTAGGTGAAGTTTTCGACCTTTTGCGTAGTCGAGACAGTTTGCGAGGTGTAGGTGAATTCGCCGGTATCCAGGTTCACCAACAGGGTGCCGCCCTTGGTGGTGGAGACGCTGAGGGTGTTGTTCGCCGTGTTGAAGATCCCGGTGACTGTACCGACGCCGGTGGCGGTCACCGAGCCCTGGTTGTTCAAGGCCTTGGGGTCGTAGGTGTAGGTGATGCCATCGACCACGATGGATTTGATAAAGCCGCCATCGGCGCCGAACGAGCCGCCTTCGCCAAGCAACGTGCCGGTAACCGGCGTGCCCTGCACAGTGCCGGCGAGTACCGAGTCCAGTTGCGCCAGGTTGGTGACGATCACCGCGTTGGTGTCTGTCCCGGTATTGCCGTTGTACGCCAGAGGATCAAGGTTGGAGGCAAAAACGTTCGGCCCCAGGCCAATGGCGTAGTTGTTGATGCCGTTGGTGTTGAGGAAGTTCTGCCAGTTGGTGATATCACTGCCAGAAATTTCCTGGCCAGCGGAAGGCTCACCGTCGGAGAAGAAGTAGCCGACGTTCTGTGCGCCCGTGAGCTTGCCGCTTTTGAGGAACGCCGTCATCGCCTTGGCCACAGCGCCGTCGTAGTTGGTGCCACCGTCGGCGATCAGCCCGGCGATTTGGCTTTTGGCCACGGCCACACTGACCCAGGTCGTTCCCTGTTCGACACCGGTGGAGCTGAAGGTGACGAGTTTGACCATCACATCGCCCATGGCGTCGTACTTGTCGAGCAATGCGGTGATGGCTTCCTTGGCCAGTTGCAGGCGCGATTTGCCCGCCACCCCCGACTCCCAGTCCATGCTGCCGGAGGTGTCGAGCACGATCAGCAGGTTGGTATCGACCTCCACCGTGGTCATCGAACGCTCGGCGGCCACAGCCTTGGGCACGTCGTCGACGATGTTGATGACGATGGTGCTGGTCTGGGTGTTGCCCGCAGCGTCCGTGGCCTTGTAGGTGAAGGTTTCGGTCTGGTTGGTGGTGATGCCGTCGTTGGCATTGGGCGTGGTTTTCGGCGCCGAACTCAGGGTGTAGGTGTAGGTGCCGTTGGGGTTGAGCAACAGTTGCCCATAGGCACCGGTAGCACTGCCCACCAGGGTGTAGGTAATGGCGCCGACGCCACCGGTGACCGAACCCACCAGGGTGCCGGTGGCGGTTTCGCCGGTGGACGTAGGATCGCTGCCGACCACCGTGCCGCCGACCAGGTCCAGGCCATCCTTGCCCAGGTCCAGGGCTTTTTCGTACACCGTCACGTCCTGATCGACGATGGCCTTCAGGCCACTGTCATTGATCGTCACGGTGATGGTGGTGGTGCTCAGGTCGCCGTCGCCGTCACGGATGGTGTAGGTGAAGGTATCCGTCACCGTGCCGCTGACCGAGTTCGCGTAACTGTGGTACACCGCGTTGCCCGCCGCATCCAGCGTCAGGTAACCAAAGTTGCCGGCGATGTTGCTGTTCAGGCCGGTGGTCACCGGGGTGCCGGTGCCATTGCCCGCCTTCACCCCCACCACCGCACCGCCCAGCGTCGCGCCGTCGGCACCGAGCACGTCATTGCCGAGCACCGCGATATTGAGGGTGCTGCCTTCGATCACCGTGCCGGTATCTGCCTTGGCCAGCGGCGTATCGTCAACGATGGTGACGTCCAGCGTGCCGGTGGCCGTGCTGTCGTTGCCGTCCACCAGGGTCACGGTGAACGGCTCGGCCAGGGTGGTGCCATTGCCGCCGCTGTGGTTCTCATTGTCGTTGAGGGTGTAGGTGTAGCTCACCACCCCGGTCGCCGGGTTGTAGCCCGTGACCGTCAGGGTGTTGCCCAGAGGCGTGACAAACACCTGCGGGAAGTTCGCCACCACGCCATTGCTGACCACATTCATCCCGGCCACGGTCAGGGTTTTCACCCCGTCCAGGGCCGTCACGCTGAACGTGCTGCCTTGCGTCAGGGCCGAACTGCCCGGCGCAGTGCCATCGCTCAAGGCGTTTTCATACAGCGTCAACTCCCCGCCCGTGACGTTCAGGCCATTGATAACCGCCGGGTCATCGTTGTTGTGGACGTTAAGCACCAGTTTCGCCGTGCTGACGTCGCCGTCCTTGTCGGTGAAGGTGTAGGTGAAGGTGTCCGTTGTGTCGGTTTTCAACGCCTTGAAGGCGGGATTGTTGGGGTCAAGGGTGTAGGTGTAAGTACCGTTCGCCCCCAAAACCAAGGTGCCGTAGGTGCCGGTGAATGTACCGCCGGTAATGGGGCCGGCCGATGGGCCGGTGGTTACGCGGTCGGCGCCTTGGATGTCGTTGTCCAGCACATTGCCGGTGAGGCTGGTGAGGGTTTCAGTCGCAGTTTGGGTGTTGCTGTCGTCTTTGGCCGTTGGCACGTCATCGACGATGTTCACGTCCAGCGAATCGGTGGCCGTGGTGCCGTTGCCGTCCACCAAGGTCACGGTAAAGCTTTCGCTCAGGTTGTTGGTGCCGGCGCCGGAGGCGTGGGCTTCGTTGTCGTTGAGGGTGTAGGTGTAAGTCACCACGCCTGTAGTCGGGTTGTACCCGGTGATGGTCAGGGTATTACCCAGGTCAGTGGTAAACACCTGTGGGAAAGTGGCCGCCACACCGCCAGTCACCACGTTGATACCGCCGACGGTGAGGGTTTGTACGCCGTCCAGTGCGGTCACGGTGAAGGAGCCGCCCTGGGTCAGCGGGCTGCTGCCGGGAGCGGAGCCATCGCCCAGGGCTTTTTCGTACAGCGTGACTTCCCCGCCGTCCACTTTCAGGCCATCGATCACCACCGGGTCGTCGTTGTTGTGGACGTTGAGCACCAAATTCGCGGTGCTGGTGTCGCCGTCCTTGTCGGTGAAGGTGTAGGTGAAGGTCTCGGTGGCGTTCGTGGTCAGCGCTTTGAATGCAGGATTGTTGGGGTCAAGGGTGTAGGTGTAAGTGCCATTTGCCCCTAGAACCAGGGTGCCGTAGGTGCCAGTAAAGGTACCGCCAGTGATAGGACCTGCCGATGGACCGGTGGTTACGCGGTCCGCGCCTTGGATGTCGTTGTCCAGCACGTTCCCGGTCAATGACGTCAAGGTTTCGGTGGCGGTTTGGGTGTTGCTGTCGTCTTTGGCCGTTGGCACATCGTCGACGATATTCACGTCCAGGGAGTCGGTGGCTGTAGTGCCGTTGCTGTCCACCAGGGTCACGGTGAAGTTTTCACTGAGGTTGTTGGTGCCTGCACCCGTTGCATGGGCTTCGTTGTCGTTGAGGGTGTAGGTGTAAGTCACCACGCCTGTAGTCGGGTTGTACCCGGTGATGGTCAGTGTGTTGCCCAGGTCGGTGGTAAACACCTGTGGGAAAGTGGCCGCCACGCCGCCGGTGACGACGTTGATGCCGCCGACGGTGAGGGTTTGTACCCCGTCCAGCGCGGTCACGGTAAAGGAACCGCCCTGGGTCAACGGCGAACTCCCCGGAGCGGAACCGTCCGAGAGCGCTTTTTCGTACAACGTGACTTCCCCGCCGTCCACTTTCAGGCCATCGATCACCACCGGGTCATCGTTGTTGTGGACGTTCAGCACCAGATTGGCGGTGCTGGTATCGCCGTCCTTGTCGGTGAAGGTGTAGGTAAAGGTCTCGGTGGCGTTCGTGGTCAGCGCTTTGAAGGCGGGATTGTTGGGGTCGAGGGTGTAGGTGTAAGTACCGTTCGCCCCCAGAACCAGGGTGCCGTAGGTGCCGGTGAATGTACCGCCAGTAATGGGGCCGGCCGATGGGCCGGTGGTCACGCGGTCGGCGCCTTGGATGTCGTTGTCCAGCACGTTGCCGGTGAGGCTGGTGAGGGTTTCAGTCGCAGTTTGGGTGTTGCTGTCGTCTTTGGCCGTTGGCACATCGTCGACGATATTCACATCCAGCGAATCGGTGGCCGTGGTGCCGTTGCCGTCCACCAAGGTCACGGTAAAGCTTTCGCTCAGGTTATTGGTGCCGGCGCCGGAGGCATGGGCTTCGTTGTCGTTGAGGGTGTAGGTGTAAGTGACCACGCCTGTAGTCGGGTTGTACCCGGTGATGGTCAGGGTATTACCCAGGTCGGTGGTAAACACCTGTGGGAAAGTGGCCGCCACACCGCCAGTCACCACGTTGATACCGCCCACGGTGAGGGTTTGCACGCCGTCCAGTGCGGTCACGGTGAAGGAGCCGCCCTGGGTCAGCGGGCTGCTGCCTGGCGCCGAGCCATCGCTCAGGGCTTTTTCGTACAACGTGACTTCCCCGCCGTCCACTTTCAGGCCATCGATCACCACCGGGTCGTCGTTGTTGTGAACGTTGAGTACCAGATTGGCGGTGCTCGTATCGCCGTCCTTGTCGGTGAAGGTGTAGGTAAAGGTCTCGGTGGCGTTCGTGGTCAGCGCTTTGAATGCAGGATTGTTGGGGTCGAGGGTGTAGGTATAAGTACCGTTCGCCCCCAGAACCAGGGTGCCGTAGGTGCCAGTAAAGGTGCCGCCGGTAATGGGGCCGGCCGATGGGCCGGTGGTTACGCGGTCGGCGCCTTGGATGTCGTTGTCCAGCACGTTCCCGGTCAATGACGTCAAGGTTTCAGTCGCAGTTTGGGTGTTGCTGTCGTCTTTGGCCGTTGGCACATCGTCGACGATATTCACATCCAGCGAATCGGTGGCCGTGGTGCCGTTGCTGTCCACCAAAGTGACCGTAAAGTTTTCACTGAGGTTGTTGGTGCCTGCACCCGTTGCATGGGCCTCGTTGTCGTTGAGGGTGTAGGTGTAAGTCACCACGCCAGTCGCCGGGTTGTACCCGGTGATGGTCAGGGTATTACCCAGGTCGGTGGTAAACACCTGTGGGAAAGTGGCCGCCACGCCGCCGGTGACGACGTTGATGCCGCCGACGGTGAGGGTTTGTACGCCGTCCAGCGCGGTCACGGTGAAGGAGCCACCCTGAGTCAGCGGGCTGCTGCCGGGAGCGGAGCCATCGCTCAGGGCTTTTTCGTACAGCGTGACTTCCCCGCCGTCCACTTTCAGGCCATCGATCACCACTGGGTCATCGTTGTTGTGGACGTTGAGCACTAGGTTCGCGGTGCTGGTGTCGCCGTCCTTATCCGTGAAGGTGTAGGTAAAGGTCTCGGTGGCGTTCGTGGTCAGTGCCTTGAAGGCGGGATTATTGGGGTCAAGGGTGTAGGTATAAGTACCGTTCGCCCCCAAAACCAAGGTGCCGTAGGTGCCGGTGAATGTACCGCCGGTAATGGGGCCGGCCGATGGACCGGTGGTTACGCGGTCGGCGCCTTGGATGTCGTTGTCCAGCACGTTGCCGGTGAGGCTGGTGAGGGTTTCAGTCGCAGTTTGGGTGTTGCTGTCGTCTTTGGCCGTTGGTACGTCATCGACGATGTTCACGTCCAGCGAGTCGGTGGCCGTGGTGCCGTTGCCGTCCACCAGGGTCACGGTGAAGCTTTCGCTCAGGTTATTGGTGCCGGCGCCGGAGGCGTGGGCTTCGTTGTCGTTGAGGGTGTAGGTGTAAGTCACCACGCCTGTAGTCGGGTTGTACCCGGTGATGGTCAGGGTGTTACCCAGGTCGGTGGTAAACACCTGTGGGAAAGTGGCCGCCACACCGCCGGTCACCACGTTGATGCCACCCACGGTGAGGGTTTGCACGCCGTCCAGTGCGGTCACGGTGAAGGAGCCACCCTGAGTCAGCGGGCTGCTGCCGGGAGCGGAGCCATCGCCCAGGGCTTTTTCGTACAACGTGACTTCCCCGCCGTCCACTTTCAGGCCATCGATTACCACTGGGTCATCGTTGTTGTGAACGTTGAGCACCAAATTCGCAGTGCTGGTGTCGCCGTCCTTGTCGGTGAAGGTGTAGGTAAAGGTCTCGGTGGAATCCGTGGTCAGTGCCTTGAAGGCGGGATTGTTGGGGTCGAGGGTGTAGGTGTAAGTACCGTTCGCCCCTAGAACCAGGGTGCCGTAGGTGCCGGTGAATGTACCGCCAGTAATGGGGCCAGCCGATGGGCCGGTGGTCACGCGGTCGGCGCCTTGGATGTCGTTGTCCAGCACGTTGCCGGTCAATGACGTCAAGGTTTCAGTCGCAGTTTGGGTGTTGCTGTCGTCTTTGGCCGTTGGCACATCGTCGACGATATTCACATCCAGCGAATCGGTGGCCGTGGTGCCGTTGCTGTCCACCAAAGTGACCGTAAAGTTTTCACTGAGGTTGTTGGTGCCTGCACCCGTTGCATGGGCCTCGTTGTCGTTGAGGGTGTAGGTGTAAGTCACCACGCCAGTCGCCGGGTTGTACCCGGTGATGGTCAGGGTATTACCCAGGTCGGTGGTAAACACCTGTGGGAAAGTGGCCGCCACGCCGCCGGTGACGACGTTGATGCCGCCGACGGTGAGGGTTTGTACGCCGTCCAGCGCGGTCACGGTGAAGGAGCCACCCTGAGTCAGCGGGCTGCTGCCGGGAGCGGAGCCATCGCTCAGGGCTTTTTCGTACAGCGTGACTTCCCCGCCGTCCACTTTCAGGCCATCGATCACCACTGGGTCATCGTTGTTGTGGACGTTGAGCACTAGGTTCGCGGTGCTGGTGTCGCCGTCCTTATCCGTGAAGGTGTAGGTAAAGGTCTCGGTGGCGTTCGTGGTCAGTGCCTTGAAGGCGGGATTATTGGGGTCAAGGGTGTAGGTATAAGTACCGTTCGCCCCCAAAACCAAGGTGCCGTAGGTGCCGGTGAATGTACCGCCGGTAATGGGGCCGGCCGATGGACCGGTGGTTACGCGGTCGGCGCCTTGGATGTCGTTGTCCAGCACGTTGCCGGTGAGGCTGGTGAGGGTTTCAGTCGCAGTTTGGGTGTTGCTGTCGTCTTTGGCCGTTGGTACGTCATCGACGATGTTCACGTCCAGCGAGTCGGTGGCCGTGGTGCCGTTGCCGTCCACCAGGGTCACGGTGAAGCTTTCGCTCAGGTTATTGGTGCCGGCGCCGGAGGCGTGGGCTTCGTTGTCGTTGAGGGTGTAGGTGTAAGTCACCACGCATGTAGTCGGGTTGTACCCGGTGATGGTCAGGGTGTTACCCAGGTCGGTGGTAAACACCTGTGGGAAAGTGGCCGCCACACCGCCGGTCACCACGTTGATGCCACCCACGGTGAGGGTTTGCACGCCGTCCAGTGCGGTCACGGTGAAGGAGCCACCCTGAGTCAGCGGGCTGCTGCCGGGAGCGGAGCCATCGCCCAGGGCTTTTTCGTACAACGTGACTTCCCCGCCGTCCACTTTCAGGCCATCGATTACCACTGGGTCATCGTTGTTGTGAACGTTGAGCACCAAATTCGCAGTGCTGGTGTCGCCGTCCTTGTCGGTGAAGGTGTAGGTAAAGGTCTCGGTGGAATCCGTGGTCAGTGCCTTGAAGGCGGGATTGTTGGGGTCGAGGGTGTAGGTGTAAGTACCGTTCGCCCCTAGAACCAGGGTGCCGTAGGTGCCGGTGAATGTACCGCCAGTAATGGGGCCAGCCGATGGGCCGGTGGTCACGCGGTCGGCGCCTTGGATGTCGTTGTCCAGCACGTTGCCGGTCAATGACGTCAGAGTTTCGGTGGCGGTTTGGGTGTTGCTGTCGTCCTTCGCGGTGGGGACGTCATCGACGATATTCACGTTCAAAGAATCGGTGGCCGTGGTGCCGTTGCTATCCACCAAGGTCACCGTGAAGTTTTCCCCAAGGCTGTTGGTGCCGGCGCCCGGGGCGTGGGCTTCGTTGTCGTTGAGGGTGTAGGTGTAAGTCACCACGCCTGTAGTCGGGTTGTACCCGGTGATGGTCAGGGTATTACCCAGGTCGGTGGTAAACACCTGTGGGAAAGTGGCCGCCAGACCGCCGGTCACCACGTTGATGCCGCCGACGGTGAGGGTTTGTACGCCGTCCAGTGCGGTCACGGTGAAGGAGCCACCCTGAGTCAGCGGGCTGCTGCCTGGCGCCGAGCCGTCGCTCAGGGCGTTTTCATAGAAGGTCAGTTCGGCGCCTTCGACTTTGAGGCCGTCGAGGGTCGCGGGGTCATCGTTGTTGTGGACGTTGAGCACCAGGTTGGCGGTACTGGTGTCGCCGTCCGAGTCGGTGAGGGTGTAGGTGAAGGTCTCGGTGCCGCTGCCATCGCCCTTGAGGGCCAAAAACGCCGCGCCCGTGGGGTTGAGGGTGTAGGTGTAGCTGCCATCGGCCGCCAGCACGAGGGTGCCGTAGGTGCCGGTGTAGGTGCCGGCCGTGACCGGGCCGCTGGCCACGCGGTCGGCGCCTTGGATGTCGTTGGTCAGCACGTTGCCGGTGAGGGTCAGTTGGCTTTCGGAGCCGACGCCGGCGTTGCTGTCGTTGGCTGCGCTGGGCAGGTCGTCGGTGATGTTGATGTCCAGCGAGCCGGTGGCGGTGTCGCCGTTGGTGTCGCTGGCCACCACCGTGAACTGTTCGCTCAGGTTGTTGGCGCCGTCGGCCGCTGAGTGGGTTTCGTTGCCGTTGAGGGTGTAGCTGTAGGTGACCACGCCCGTGGCCGGGTTGTAGCCGGTGATGGTCAGGGTGTTGCCCAGTTGGGTGGTGATCGACTGCGGAAAGAGCGCGGCCACTCCGCCGCTGACCACGCTGATGCCGCCCACGCTGAGGTTGAGCAGGCCATCGGGGGCCGACACATTGAAGCTGCCGCTTTGGGTCAGGGCCGCCGGGTCGCTGGCCGAACCCTGTTGCAGGTTGGCTTCGTTGAGGGTCAGTTCGCCGCCCTCCACCGCGAGCCCGCCCAGGCTCACTTCGTTGTTGGGCGGCACGATGGGGGGCGTGTTGTCCTCTGGCACCGGGTCGATGATCTGCGGGACGAATTCGGGAATACCGTTGAACCCGGCGGTGGGGAAGCCGATGACCGGGTCCACCCGGCCCGCCACTTCTTCGAGCAATACAAAGGTGTGGCCGCCGCCCGCCGCGCCGCCCGTACCGCCGGGGCTACCGGGGCCGGCCGCGGTGGCTTCGCCGGTTTGGGTGGGGTCGGCGCCAGCGGCGATGGCTTTTTGCAATTGCTCGACGTCCGTCAATTGCGCCTGGCTCGGCGTGGTGCTTTCAGCGGCGACGACGTGAGGCACCTTGTCGCTGAGCAGGTCGGCACTCAATTGCAGCTCGCTGCCACGGCCGAGGGTCAATTCCTGGCCGTTCTGCAAGCGCACGGCCACCGCGCCGGAGGCGCCGGTGTCCAGCGTTTCCCCGGCAAACAGCCGGTCGCCCTCGACCAGGGCGCGCTTGGCACCGTTGCTCGCCACTGCGTAAACCTGACCCACTACCTGACTGACGATACCGATGAGCGTTGCCATATCCATTCCTCCGCCGCCGACAGCTATCGGCATCTACGTATGCAGAGAAAGCGTGAATGGCACGGGGCGACCGATCTGCGCCGCGTCTCTAAGCGCGGCACAAATCCGTCACCCCTTACACCTCCCGAACTACCGGTGAAAGCGGAACAAGCCAAACAAAATCAAGCTCATCCGCCTCAAAACCGTTCAAGGGAAGGGGCGTCACAGCGCTAACCAGGGGCAAGTGACAAAAAACCGCCGCCCGAAAAACGATGCCGCCCTCGCCTTTTCACTCCTTTCCCGACCTGTACTGCAAAATTGATTGAACTTTGCGAAACCCCTTAAAAGCTCCAGAGGGCTTGGTTAATAAGGGCCCGCGCAATCAACAATGTGCTGGATCTGGCAGAGTGCATAAGTTTTTTTTGGCATAAGTATTATGAGAAATTCTTCTTAGGTCGGCGCAAAAGTGTTCTTAGCTCTCATGTTACAAACCTGAAACGGTTTGAACTAAAAAATTCGTCAACTTTTTGGCGACTGCTAAGCACCATCAGGACCAGGGAGAAGTACCCATGCGCGTTTTGACACCCCTCTGCAGCGCGGTTTTATTGGCTATCGCCTGCGCCCCCGCGGCCCAGGCCATGTCGTTGACTGAAGCCATCCAAAGCACGCTGGATAATCACCCCGAGCTTCGTTCGACCCAGAACAGCCGTTTGTCGGCGGATGAAGACGTGAAGGTCGCCAAGGGTGGTTTTTACCCTTCGCTGGATCTCAACGCCGGGTATGGCCGTGGCTATAGCGACAACAGCACCACCCGTGGCCAGGGCAACCACCACACTGAAACGTTGAACTACACCCAGTCGGAACTGCGCCTGCGGCAAATGCTGTTCGACGGCTTTAATACCGCCAATGAAGTGGGCCGCACCCAATCGGTGGTCAACTCCCGCGCCTACTACACCCGCGGCACCGCCGAAAGCCTGGCCCTGCGTACCATCGAGGTGTACCTGGAGGTGCTCAAGCGCCGTGAACTGGTGACCCTGGCCAAGAACAACCTGCAAGCGCACCTGCGGGTGAACGACCAGATTGGCCTGCGCACCCAGCGCGGCGTGGGCAGCAACGCCGACCTCGACCAGTCGGCCGCCCGTCGTGCCCTGGCGGAAAACAACTTTGACACCGCCACCGTCGACCTGGCCGATGCCGAGGCGAACTTCTTCAGCGCCGTTGGCCGCATGCCCGACGAACTGGAAACCCTGCCCTCGATTCGTGGTGAAGTGCCCGCCAGCCTGCCAGACGCGCGCCAGAGCATGTTGGAGAACAACCCTTACCTCAAATCCGCCCAGGCCGACGTGCAGTCCGCCGAAAGCCAATATGAAGTGGCCAAGTCGCCGTTCTACCCACGTTTCGATGCAGAGGCTGCGGTGGGCGCCAACGACAACATCCAGGGCGACAAGGGCCACGACAACGAATGGCGCGTGGGCGTCATCATGAATTACAACCTGTTCAAGGGCGGCAGCGACAAGGCACGCCTGCAATCGGACGCGCACAAAATCAACCAGGCCATGGACATCCGCAACAACGCGCTGCGCATGCTCAACGAGAACATCACCCTGGCCTGGAACGCCATGGTCAACGCCAAGAAGCAAACCCCCACCGCCCGCGAATACGCCGAAACCACCACCCGTGTGCGCGCCGCCTACCAAGACCAGTTCGGCCTGGGCCAACGCACCCTGCTCGACCTGCTCGACAGTGAAAACGAGCTGTACAACGCCAACCGCCGTTACACCGAAGTGCGCTACACCGAAGAGTTCTCGATGTACCGCGTGCTGGCCAACATGGGGGAGTTGCTGAACAAGGAGAAAGTCGTCGTCCCCGCCGAAGCCATCGCCCAGACCGAAGTGAGAAACGAAGCCCGTTTGCCTGAAATGAAGTAGTCGGTACAAGGAGTGCGCAACTTGACCAGCATGGAACCCGGCAACACTGGCGTGGACCCGCGTCTGAGCTTCGACGACCCGTTGTTGGACGGGTTGATGATCCTGTGCAAGCTGCACGACCGCACCGTCAGCCGTGCCAGCCTGAGCGCCGGGTTGCCCCTGGCCCAGCAACGCCTGAGCCTGGACCTGCTGCCCCGGGCCGCGGCCCGGGCCGGGTTGCAGGCGCGGGTGCTGCGCCGGGACCTGTCGGCCATTTCTGCGCTAAACCTGCCGGTGCTGCTGATCCTCAACAACGGCCGCACCGCCGTACTGCGCCGTTGGAGCGAGGACGACAAGGCGCTGATCCTGCCCAGCGAAGCCGAGGGCGGCGAGCAGTGGGTCAGCCGCCAAGAGTTGGCCGAGGAATACAGCGGCCAGGCCCTCTTCGCCCGGCCGCGCCACGAACTCGAAGACCTGCGCACGCCCCTGGTGCCCCGGGTAGAGGCGTGGTTTCGCGACACCCTCAAGCTGTCGCGCTGGCTGTACAGCGACGCGATCCTCGCCAGTTTCCTGATTAACCTGCTGGGCCTGATGGTGCCGTTGTTCGTCATGCAGACCTACGACCGCGTGGTGCCCAACCAGGCCACGTCCACCCTGTGGATGCTGTCGGTGGGCCTGTTGATCGGCACCGGGTTCGAGTTGGTGCTGCGGGTGGTGCGCGCGCACCTGTTGGACACCGCCGGCAAGAAAACCGACGTGATCCTCTCCGCCACGCTGTTTGAGCGCATCACCGGCATGTCGATGAAGGCCCGCCCGGCCACCATCGGCGGTTTTGCCCAGAGCATCCATGACTTCCAGGGCCTGCGTGAGTTCCTCACCGCCGTGACCCTGACCAGCCTCATCGACCTGCCCTTCGCGGTGCTGATGCTGGTGGTGATCGGCCTGCTCGGCGGCTGGCTGGTGGTTATCCCGCTGCTGGCGTTCCCCATCACCATCGGCTTTGCCATGGTGATCCAGGCACGCCTGCGCGACACCGTGCAAAAAAGCCTGTCCCTGGGCGCCGAACGCCAGGCCCTGCTGATCGAAACCCTCAGTGGCTTGGAAACCCTCAAGGCCTGCAGCGCCGAAAGCGAGCGCCAGCACAAATGGGAAAGCACCCACGGCGCCCTCACGCGCCTGGACAGCCATGCCCGCAACCTGTCGGCCATGGCCACCAACGGCACCCTGTTCATCCAGCAGTTATGTGGCATGACCACCATCATCGCCGGGGTCTACAGCATCATCGCCGGCAGCCTCAGCGTCGGCGCCCTGGTGGCCACCTACATGCTCGGCAGCCGCGTGCTCTCGCCCCTGGGGCAGATCGCCGGGCTCATCACCCGCTACCAGCAAGCCCAATTGACCATGCGCAGCACCGACGCCCTGATGGGCCTGCCCCAGGAACGCGACGCCAAGCAGCGGCCGCTGGAACGCACCCAGTTGCAAGGCGCGCTGGACGTCAGCCAGGTGACCTTCCAGTACGCCGGGCAAGGCGCGCCGGCGCTGCACAACATCAGCTTCAGCGTCAAACCGGGGGAGCGCATCGGCATCATCGGCCGCAGCGGCTCGGGCAAAAGCACCCTGGGGCGCCTGGTGATGGGTTTCTACGCCCCCGACGAAGGCCAACTGCTGCTCGATGGCCTGGACCTGCGGCAACTGGACGTGGCCGACCTGCGCCAACAGATCGGCTATGTCGCCCATGACCTGCCGCTGCTGGCCGGCAGCCTGCGCGACAACCTGACCCTCGGCGCACGCTACATCAGTGACGCGCGGATGCTTGAAGTGGCGGAGCTGACCGGCGTCACCGAACTGGCCCGCCAGCACCCCCAAGGCTTCGACCGCCCGGTGGGCGAGCGCGGCCAATTACTCTCCGGCGGCCAGCGCCAGGCTGTGCTGCTGGCCCGGGCGTTGCTGCTCGACCCGCCGATCATGGTGCTCGACGAGCCCACCAGCGCCATGGACAACAGCAGCGAAGACACCCTGCGCCAACGCCTGCACACCTGGGTCGCGGGCAAGACCTTGTTGCTGGTCACCCATCGCACCTCAATGCTCAGCCTGGTGGATCGCCTGATCGTGCTGGACAACGGCAAGATCGTCGCCGACGGTCCCAAGGAAGCGGTCATCGATGCACTGCGCAAGGGCCGTGTCGGCTCTGCGGCCGTCTAGGAGGCGCCCATGTCCAACCCCACTGCCCCGCGCGGCTACTTCGCTCGTTTCAACAAAAACGCCGACAGCGAATTCATGCCCGAAGTGGCCGGCGTCGCCCAGGAAGACTCGCCGCGCTGGTCGCGCCTGACGGTGTGGATCGCCGCCGCGCTTATCATCAGCGCCCTGTTGTGGGCCAAATTCGCTGTGCTGCAAGAAGTGACCATGGGCGAAGGCAAGGCCATTCCGTCGAGCAAGGTGCAGGTGATCCAGAACCTGGAGGGCGGCATCGTCACCGAGATCTTCGTGCGCGAAGGGCAAATGGTGAACAAGGGCGACACCCTGCTGCGCCTGGATGACACGCGGTTTCGCTCCAACAAGGGCGAAAGCGAGGTGGACCGCTTCACCCTCACCGCCCAGGTCGAACGCCTGTCGGCCGAAGCCGAGGGCCGGCCCTTCAAGCTCTCCGACGAAGTGGTGGCCAAGGCCCCGCAAGTGGCCGAGGACGAACGCTCGCTGTTCGAGCAGCGCCAACGCAGGTTGGCCAGCGAACAACGGACCTTGAGTGAGCAACTTCGGCAAAAAACCCAAGAACTGGCGGAATTTCGCTCAAAACAAGGGCAATTCAGCTCAAGCCTGGGGCTGCTGCAACAGGAAATGAACATGTCCGCGCCCCTGGTGGGCACCGGGGCGGTGTCGCCGGTGGAAATCCTGCGCCTCAAACGCGCCGCCGTGGAAATCCGCGGTTCCCTCAATGCCACCACCCTGGCCATTCCCCGGGCCGAATCGGCGATCAATGAGATCAAGAGCAAGATCGATGAATCGGAGCAGAGCTTCCGCTCCGAGGCGGCCAAGGAACTCAACGAAAAACGCGCCGAACTGTCGAAAATCACCGCCACCAGCATCGCCATCGACGACCGCGTCACCCGCACCACGGTGACCTCCCCGGTGCATGGGGTCATCAAGCAGCTCAAGGTCAACACCATCGGCGGCGTGGTCCAACCCGGCAGCGACATGGTGGAAATCGTGCCCCTGGAAGACAACCTGCTGATCGAAGCCAAAGTCCGCCCGCAGGACGTGGCCTTCCTGCACCCGGGGCAGAAAGCTATGGTCAAGTTCAGCGCCTACGACTACACCATCTACGGCGGCCTGAGCGCCAAGCTGGAATTGATCGGCGCCGACGCCATCACCGACGACAAGGGCAACAGTTTCTACCTGATCCAGGTGCGCACCGACAAAAACCACCTGGGCGGCGACGTCAAACCGCTGCTGATAATCCCCGGCATGGTGGCCACCGTGGACATCATCACCGGCGAAAAAAGTGTGCTCGATTACCTGCTCAAACCGGTGCTCAAGGCTCGCACCGAGGCGATGCGCGAACGCTAGACGCCGTGGTTGCGCTGGTAAACGTCATCACCCATCGCCGCGATCTGGCCCTCGATCAACGCCTCGAACGGGCGCAGCAATGGCTCGAACGAGGCCGGCGCCTCCAGCACCTGCAACGCCTGGGCAATCGCCTCCACAGTGGACAACGCCCCCGGCCCCGGCGCCTTGCGCAAGCGGTAGCGCGACACCGCGCCCGCCGCCAGGCTGACCCGGGGCAGCGCGGCCAGCAGCGGATTGAGGTGCAACAGCTTGCGCGCCTTGCGCCAGGTGCCGTCCGGCACCACCAGCAACAGCGGTAGCTCCGCCGGCCCATAGGCGAGCAGCGCCTGGGATTCTTCGCCCGGAAACAACAACCGCGCCTGGTAACCGGGGCGGTCGAGCAGCGCCGGCAGGTCGGCGAACACCTCGCCCACGATCAACTCAGCGTTATTAAGGCCCAACGCCGCCAGGCGCGCGGTGTTCAGCGCGTGGCGTACCTCGCTGGGGTGCTGCAACAACAGCACCCGGGTGCGGCTGTCGAGGCTGGGGATCAGCGGGCACAGGCAATGGGTGTCGGGGCGCAGGCAGCGCGGGCAGTGTGGGCGGGGCATAAGCTTCTGGACAAAGAAAAAGCCCGGGGCGGGCACAGGGGAAAACCGGTGGGCCTGACCGGCATCAGGCCCTGGGTCACTTCAAGGGCGGGGGTTAGCGGCGGCGCGGCTGGCGACGGCGTTGCTCGTCGTCCGTGCGGATAGGCACCGGTTGCAGCGGCGGTTCAATCAGACCCAGCGCAACACCGAGGTCGTGGAGCCAGTTTTGAATTTTCTCTTTCATGGTGCCCCCTTCAGGGTAATGCGGTGCGATCGAGAGTCTTGAACGTGTTCTCACAGAGAATAGTCCTAACTCCTACGCAATGCTCGCTCGTTCTTACAATGATCTATTACTGAATCCATCAGCAATAGGCCCCGCATCCCACGTAAACGCCGGCAAACCGCCGCGCTAGGCGGCTCAATGCCACTATCCCCCTCAGGCAATCAGCTCAACTCGATGCGGTCGGCGTGGATCACGATCTGCCCACCTTTGTAGAGCGCGCCAATGGCTTTCTTGAAGTTGCCCTTGCTGACGCCAAACAGGCTGCTAATCAAGGCCGGGTCGCTTTTGTCGCTGACCGGCAGGCTGCCGTTGTTTTCGCGCAACTTGGCGAGGATCTTGGAGTTCAGGCTGCTGGCGGCTTCTTCACCCACCGGTTGCAGGCTCAGGCTGATCTTGCCGTCGGCACGAATCTCTTTGATAAAGCCTTTTTCTTCTTTACCGGCGCGCATGAACTTGAAGATTTCGTTCTTGTGGATCAAGCCCCAGTGCTTGTTATTGATGATGGCCTTGAAGCCCATGTCGGTCGCTTCGGCCACCAGCAAGTCCACTTCCTGGCCCACTTGGTAGTTGGCCGGGGTTTTGTCCAGGTAACGGTCCAGGCGCGCGGTGGCGGTGATGCGGCGGGTGTGTTTGTCGAGGTACACATGCACCACGCAGTACTCGCCGGCGGTCATCTGGCGTTTTTCTTCGGAGTACGGCAGCAACAGGTCCTTGGGCAGGCCCCAGTCGAGGAACACGCCGATGCTGTTGACTTCAACCACTTTCAAACTGGCGAATTCACCGACCTGAACTTTGGGTGTTTCGGTGGTGGCGATAAGTTTGTCATCGCTGTCCAAATAAATAAAAACGTTGAGCCAGTCTTCATCTTCGCTGGGAATATCTTTTGGAATATAACGATTGGGCAGCAGGATTTCGCCATCGGCGCCGCCGTCCAGATACAAACCGAAGTTAGTATGTTTAACCACTTGCAAACTGTTGTAGCGTCCGACTAAAGCCATTTCCAATACCCTCATTGCGTGGGCGGCATTCTACCCGAGTTTACCGGCGCCGTTCTGCAGGCTGCGGGCGCGGCGGAAAAAAGTCCTTGTGGCGCCTGAATTTAGCGCACGGACGAGCCGCTCGTCAGGCTGCGCTTGGGGCAATCGGCGCAACGCCCGTATTTATTTGCCGCCTCTTTTGAGTCCTGAATTCAACACATAAGTGCAACGCTCACCCCTGTATGCACTTCGTACGGCGTCTTCCAGCCCAAGCGCTTGCGCGGGCGTAGATTGATCCTCGCTACTGTCCGATTGACGGCTTCGACGGTCAG